>JALEHC010000341.1 GCA_022763215.1 Saprospiraceae bacterium | reverse complement strand
TTTCCGGAACATCATCAATTGGTACGTCCGCTTTACTTTGTTGGTCAGATAGACCGAGTACCAGACGAATTTGGCGCTTGGCAACAATCTGATAGCATACAGTTCTTTCCTGGGTATCAACAGGAAATGGTCGGAGATGAGATAGGTGCTTATTTCAGTTTTCAAGACTCGAGTGCTTTTAGTGTACAAGTGCGTATGGGGTTTTCTTTTGTAAGCATTGAAAATGCCCGCAACAACCTGGAAACAGAGCAAAAAAACAGAACGATCGACCAATTACGTGCACAGGCCGCTTACCAGTGGAACAACCGCTTGAGCAACATCCTCTTGGAAGGAGGCACGCAGCAATTGCAACAAGATTTTTATACCCTGCTTTTCAGACTCTTATCTTACCCCAAAATTTTGCAAGATGCCAATGGACAATACCCTTCCAGCGATGGTACCGCAGTCCGTCAAGCAGGAGATCAAAATCGAATAACCGCTTTTTCGCTGAGCGAATCTTATTGGAATATTCTGCCTTTTTATGCGTTAGTGTACCCAGATATTTGTACCGAATGGCTGAAAAGCATACTTGACATCCAGACCGAAAACGGCCAATTAGCGGAAGCAGAAGCCTTTGGCCTAGTACCTCCCAACGTTACCTCCTGGCCTGCGATTACGACCTTTGTCGATAGTTGGAACCGAGGAATTCGCACCTTTGATATTCAGGCGGCATATCGAGCTATTCCGGCTTTGAGTACCCAAAAAGCGGGAGCAACAGAAGTGGAAAGCATGATGGGGGCCTGGAATCTGAAACAACTACAACAAATCATTCGCACCGAAAAAGAAAGTCAAGGCATCAAGACGGTCGATTCCCTCACGACGACTTATGTGTTGCCATTACACGCAGCACAACTCGCGGAGGATTCCATTTTTGTGGAAGGTATGATTGAATTAGCAACGAACGAACAATTAAAAATCAGGGAAAATGCCGATCGTAGTTTGCCCTATTTTTTCAATTATGTAAAAGGAGAAGAATGGCGTAGCCAGCAATTGATTCGTCAGCTTATGCAAAATACAACTACCGCCCAACAACCGGCGGATATTGCGTGGCGCTTGTTCAATATGATGGGCTTGTACCCCGACATTCCTGGCAAAGCTCAATATGCCATTACGAAGCCCGTATTTGATCAAGTTCGGATTCAGCTTAACCCTCGTTTTTATACTGGTTTAGGATTTACGCTGGAGCGAAAACGAGCAGGGGAGGCTATTCAATCGATACAATTAAACGGTAATGGTTACGACAACTTTTTTATCAATCATGGATTGTTGGTGAAAGGTGGTATTTTGAGCATTGAGTAAAACCAATCAGGAATCAACAATCATGGACAAGAGAACTTTTTTAAAACAAAGCAGTTTGGCTGCACTCGGTTTATTAGCCGGCTCATCTTTAGCAGCACAACCGACACTTCAAAAAAACACTTTACCGGCCAATTGGATGTGGCTGCGCCCCAACCTAAAATGGTCTGATGACGAATGGAAAAAGCAGCTGGATAAAATTCGGGCAGCAGGCATTGAAGCAATATTACCAGAAGTGTATAATAGCACACATGCGCTTTTTGATCATCCGAGTTTTCCGGTTAAAGAACGTTTTTTAGAGCGTTTGTTGCCTTTGGCGAAAGCCGCTGACTTGCAAGTACACGCCTGGATGTGGACCATGCCGCTCTGTAATCCGACCTATAAAAAAGATCATCCTGATTGGTATGCCGTCAATCGCAAGGGAGAATCAGCACACGATCAGCCCGCTTATGTTGGGTATTACAATTTCATGTGCCCTTGCCATCCGGAAGTGCCTGCTTTTGTGCAGCGCAATGTAGAAGCATTAGCCCGAATTGAAGATTTGGATGGTGTTCATCTGGACTACGTCCGCCTTCCGGACGCCATTTTGGCGAAAGCCTTACAGCCCAAGTATGGCATTGTACAAGACAAGGAGTACCCAGAATACGATTATTGTTACTCCACTTTTTGTCGCGAACAATTTAAAGAACAAAGTGGCATTGATCCGATGGATATTGAAAATCCACAAGAACATAAGGCTTGGAATCAATTTAGGTATGACGCCATCAGCAATATCGTCAACAACTTTGCGGTGCCAACGGCCCATAAATACGGTAAAAAAATCACGGCGGCGGTATTCCCGAATTGGCAGAGTGTGCGACAACAATGGCACCGTTGGAACCTGGATGCTTTTTTGCCCATGTTATACCACAATTTCTATGACGAAAACCCACGCTGGATTAAAGAACAAGTCGAAGCAGCCCTAGGCCGTATGGAGGAAGCTCGCCCCGTATATAGCGGCCTGTATATGCCTGCTTTACCCACGGCAGATGAACTGGCACTAGCTATTGATTTGGCGAAAGCCGGAGGTGCAAAAGGTATTTCTTTATTTGATTTTCCGGCTATTAAAGATGTGCATTGGAAGGTGTTGGCTTCAAAATTAAAAAGCTAAACATTTTAACTAAATTGTGAGTTGGAAGATAAGATTATATCAACCACTTT
>JALEHC010000340.1 GCA_022763215.1 Saprospiraceae bacterium | reverse complement strand
TCCCCTAGCTCCCCTGTTGGCGTTTATTGAGTTCGTCACGGATTTCGGCTGCGCGTTCGTAGTTTTCTTCGGAAAGTACTTCGTCCAGCATTTTTTTGAGGTCATCTACTGAATAAGAAGACAATGAAGCACCTTTTACGGGTACGCTTAATTCTTCTTCACTTTCCTCCGAATCGTAATATTCGCCATCCTCTTCTTCGCCTTCTTCCAATACAATACCAGCAGCATCCAATACAAATTCGTAGGTATAAATCGGACAATCGAAGCGAACGGCAAGTGCCAATGCATCGGATGTACGAGAATCTATTTCGATGACTTCATCACCTTTGTTGCAGATGAGGCGGGCGTAGAAAATACCATCCAGGAGGTTGTTGATGATGACTTCCTTGAGTTCGATTTCGAAAGTCTCCATTGCATTTTTGAATAAATCATGGGTAAGCGGCCTGCTCGGAGACATGTTTTCCATTGCCACGGCGATTGCTTGTGCTTCAAAGCTGCCAATTACGATAGGTAATCTGCGGTTGCCTTCATCTTCTCCCAGGACAACAGCATAATTGTGCGACTGAGAAACACTATGGGAAAGGGCGACAATGTTTAAGCCAATTTTTCTCATAAGAAAAATGTATATATCAGATCAGTTTATTGGACAGATTCAAGCGTTTTGAATCAACCCCATTAAATTGGGGCACAAAGGTAATTATAAAAACACAGAAATACAGTTTATTAGGCATAATTAATATTACGCCCCTTCTTTTTTTGCTGCATTCCAGAGTGCATCCATTTCATCTAGGCTCATTTCTACCAAATCTTTTGGTGCATGTGCTTCGATGTACTCAAATCGCTTTTTGAATTTTTGATTGACGCGTTCCAGCGCAGTTTCCGGATCAATTCCTTGAAAGCGTGCATAATTAATTAAGGAAAATAACACATCCCCAAATTCTTCTTCCCTTTTCTCTTTGGAAGCCTGCTCGTCCAGCGTTTCCTTAAACTCAGCCATCTCTTCTTCAACTTTCTCCCAAACTTGCGCTGCATTTTCCCATTCAAAGCCGACTTGCTTGGTTTTTTCCTGCATCCGATAGGCCTTAACCATTGCCGGCAAAGACCTCGGAACGCCTTGTAGCACCGACTTTTTACCTTCTTTCAGCTTGAGCTGCTCCCAATTTTTTTTGACATCCTCTTCATTTTCGACGCTCACATCACCATAAATATGCGGGTGTCGTTTGATCAGCTTATCGCAAATATCATTCAGGGCATCACCAATGTGAAAAGCCCCTTTTTCATCCGCAATTTTTGAATAAAACACCATGTGCAACATCAAATCTCCCACTTCCTCCTTGATACCGTCTAGATCATTGTCCAGAATCGCATCTGCCAGTTCATAAGTTTCTTCAATGGTAAGATTGCGAAGACTTTCGAGCGTTTGTTTGCGGTCCCAAGGGCATTGTTCGCGCAACTCATCCATAATGGTAAGCAATCGGGCAAATGCGTCTAGTTTCTCCTGCATGATTCTTGGTTTTGTGTTAACTTTAAGTAGAAAGTCTTACCTTCGTCCTCCGTTTTGGGAGTAATTTGCCGCAAAGGTAAACTACTACTGGGTGGATTGTGTTTTATAATTGAAGAATTGACAAAAATTTAAAGAAGTTTAGCAATTATGGAATATTTATATGTTTTAGGATTGATTTTCGGTGTTTTTGCCATATCTTTTGTATTGATTAATATTCGTCAAATTGTGACGGGTAAAGAATTCAGAGGAACATGTGCCACCAACAATCCTATGTTAAAGAATCAAATCGGCGAATGTAGCGTATGTGGCAAGAAGCCAGAGGAAGATTGCAAGATGCCGGAAGTTGACGGAAAGAAACTTAGTACTACCTAATAAAGAATAGTATTTCAATTTTTTACGCATGTTCGGTTCATCCTGCTGCGAATAACTGAGGCCCCGGCGCACCCTTTTCATAATCCCGTGTCTTCAGTAATCCTCTTATTAAGAACTTTGTTCGCCGTAGCGATGCAACAGCGATAGTGACAACCTCGGTTGTCACTATTTTTTTACCGCTCATTTTGGTACAATGGCCTCGGTATCAGATATAAGCCTTCTTGTCGGCCATCAATATAATAAAAGCCACTTTCGTGGAAAAATCCATCCTCTTCCATCATCATTCGGATTTCTTTGTTCCAGTCTTCCAAGTATACCTTTGTATTTAACTCAATCGAATACGCCGTATTGTGATACATCGGATAATCGCCCCGATGCGGAACCCCTCCTTGCTGATCCCACAACCCAATGGTAGGCCCGGCACCATGACCATGATAGCCAATCGGATGCGTATAAATGGTTGGCTTCAAGCCTTCTGCTTTTGCCTTTTTTAAGGCTGCCGCCAAAATTTCGTTGCCACTCCTACCCTCAGCAAATTCAGCAGTCAGTATATCCATCAATCTTCTGCCTTTGCGAAATGCGTCTTGCAAATAAGCAGGGGCTTCGCTTTCTCCGGGCTTGAGAACATAGGCATTGTGCTGGGTATCGGTATTTAGGCCACAGTAGGTAATCCCAAAATCAATATGCACTAGATCGCCCGGCATAATGATCGCTTCATCTGGTCTGGTCGAAAAACTACGGCCGGTATCCCCTTCTCCCGGATCAGCTCGCTGAACATCGACTGTCGGGTGAAACCAAGCTTGCATTCCCAATTCCTGAATGCGATTGCGATAATACCAAACCACATCATCCGTAGTTGTTACTCCGGGCTGAATAACTTTATCAGACAAGCCTTCTGCAATAATAACATGCGCTACGCGCATAATTTGTTGGTAAACGACCATTTCACTCGCGGTGCGGGTTTCCAGCCAACCAATACACAGACGATCGCCTGAAACTACACGCTGTTGGTATTTGGGCGAAAGCACCGACATCAATTTATCGTAGTGGTAAGAAGAAATGCCATCTCCCAAACCAAAATGCTCCGATCGATTTACCGCAATTTTTGCTGGATCGCGCTGCTCAATGATTTCGCGTAAGCGCTTCCATTGGTCCGGCTCTTGTTCCTTATCCCAGGCTTTCCGAAATACTTCGCCTACATTGTATCTGGCGCAAGCCAAAGTTTCCAGTTCTTTGCCATTGTCATAAATGACCAACATAGTCGTACGACGAGCAGACAACCAAGAGGATGGCAGCATCGTTTTCAAAACCGGATCTTCATTATATTCTCTCGAAATCAACACCCACATATCAATACCTTCTCGACGCATAATCTCAGGCAATACGCTGTCAAAACGATCCTTCAGCCATTGATCCTGAAGCTCGCCTTGCTCCTGAAGGCTTAATATTTTTGGCATTTGTGCAAACAAAGGAAGAAGGGTTCCGCTTAAAAGCAGACTCAAAAATAGTTTTTTCATTTGTGTAGAATTATTTCCGCAGCTTCGCAATTTGCAGAATCCCGATTTACTTATCGGGACTGCACGTCCGATAAATATCGGACTGGAACCGCTGCGCTCTCGCATGAAGATTTTTTAATCATACCCTTCTGTGAAAATTATGATTAATAAATCTCATGCTCGTTTCATATTGTCATATTTAAGCTCTAAAATAAAGAATCTGAGCTAAGAAACGGTATCTGTACCCCAAAATTCATTGATCAGATAAAAGACGGCCGTCCCCAGCAAGTAAGCAGGCACATCCCACCAGTCTCCCACAAAACCAGACCGAATCAAAGGAAAGCCTATTTCAAAAAATAGTATCCAAAACAAAGTGCCCAGCAATAACTCTACCACCGGAATAGGCCCTGATATGCCCAGCAAACGCTGACGCTCCCATTGCCAGATAAACCAGATAATCGGCATGCTCAGAAACGGATCGAGATAACTATCAAAAAAAGGAAAGTGGAGCCCGAGTATTTTCTGACTCCACTGATGTAGTATAAATAACAGCAGGAATAACCAAAATAGTAGGCGCTTCTTCATTAGGCTACAGCTGCAATGGCGACCAACAAGCCAATCAGAATGAAAGGTGATAATAACAGCATGAAGATGATACCTACAAACCGTAAAAACAGCTTGAAAACCATCATTGCAATCGAATCATCATCCCGAAACGCAACATAATCATTAAAACTTCGATAGCGGCTACCCACTTCATCCAACATTTTCTGGGCAGCATTCTGCTCTTTTTCATTTAATTCTTCTCTTCTGATCTTCATTTTTTTATTTTGAGGTGATTTTAGAACAAATGTACTAATTACTACATTTTAGTACAACTGTTCTAGACAATACTTCGACGAATATATGCGTACCAAAGACAAAATTCTACAGGAAGCATTGCATCAGTTCAATACCATTGGAACGGATCAGGTGAGCATACGTTCTATTGCCGATGCAGTAGGTATCAGTGCTGGTAACTTAGCTTATCATTTCAAAAATACAGATGCAATTATTCACCAGCTTTACCTCAACCTGGTGGAGGCCCTCGACTCAGAAGTTCAACAAATTCAGGAATCACTAGTCGACATGCAGTATTTGCTGGAAGCTACCCAACGTACCTATCGGGCGTTATACGAATATCGTTTTTTGATGATCGATTTCGTGGCTATTTGCAGACGCATTCCAGCTATTAAGACGCACTTCTCGGAATTGATGGGCATGCGACAGCAGCAATTTCTGCTCATTTTCAAATATTTACAGTCAGAAGGTTGGCTTCGTCACGACTTGGACGAACAGGCGTACGCGGCTTTCGCCGAAATCATCATCATTTTTTCAAATGCTTGGCTCGCAGATGCTGTTATTCGACAACAGCCTGAGAATGCAGAGCAACAGGTCGCTCATTACCGTCAACTTTTTATACAGCTCTTTATTCCCTATCTGACGCAAGAGGGCTTACAGCAATTTCAGCAGTTAATTACGGATTAAAAGCTTCGTCTATGTCCCCCTGCAAATCTCCCAAATCATGAGAATCGCTACCTCCGCTCGGTTTTAAAGATTCCCAAGGCGGAATATCGATTGAAGTCGACCGAGCCTCAGATTGCTCCAATTCAAACAGAGAGGCTACAGTTTGCAGCAGTTTTAGGTCTTTTGTTTCCAAAATCTTTTGAATGATGGACAATTTCAGTTCTTTTTCGCTCATTCTCCCCATTTATTGAAGCGTTTCACAATCACCATCCAGGCTGGCTATCCATTCGCGCACAAGTGCAATTCCTTCTTCATGGGCAATTACTCGTCCCAATTCCGGCATCATTACGCCTGGGTCATCGCTTTCCATTCTGAACAACAAAAAAGACGAGTCTGGTTGACCGGGCACGATACCGTATTTCAAACCACCAGAGCCTTTGCCCGCTGCGACTGGCGTTTTGCAAAAGCCAAGCTTGCCCGGTTCCGTTTCGTCACTGGTCAGATAAAGCCCAGTGGTATGTGCTTGCCCATTTGGATTGTGGCAGTGTCCGCAATTCATTTCCAGATAAGCCAAGGCACGGTCTTCCAAAGAAGCATCGAGATCTTCCCAATCGGTTAGTTTACCTTCATACCATTCGGCGGACAGGTTAGGCAAATCAGAAGCAGCTAAAAAACCATGCGACTGCCATTTGGCCAACTGATTGCTTGTTTCCGATTTAGCGTAAGCGAAATCCGAATTCAGGTTCTTGACTTTTGGGCCAATAGGCTTCAGAATATTTTGATGATTATGGCAACTCTTACATTGATTTTTATTGGGTATAGCGTACTCAATTTGATGAGCCTTGCCTTCCTTGTCTTTCCATTGTACTTGCTTAAAATCACCTACCAAATTAAGTGCTGCATCGCTTTGCGCTTCATTCCAGACATAGGTAAATGCTTGCCACTTGCCCGCTGTTTTCATCAGCAATCGGGTTTCCACCAAGTCGTTTTCTGAGGAAGTGGGATTTGCAAAATCAGCTGGATAATAAAAAGTTTTGATCAAGACCGTATTATCTGGAAATTCAATGACACCGTCCGAATTGACACTGGCCTGTACACTATCGGGCATCCACACAAATCGTGCTTTATGCGCATAATCCGTAAATAAAGGTGTAATCGGCTCGTACGGCAAAACAGAAGTTTGTGGCTGCTGAGCCTGCAAATCTGCAAAAAAGCCATAATCTGATAAATTGGGGTAAGGCACAGCCGTCGGATCAAACTGTACTTCGCTCGGTCCCGCTGGTACAGTCCGGCAATGTTGTAACCATAAAACACTCATCAAAATCAGTGCAAACATCCAGTATTTCATCTATCCCGCAATCGTTTTATTGTTCAGAAAAAGAGGTATTACAACGATAATCGTCTAACTTCTGGACGACATTATCAAAGTCATTAGCCGCATCGATCATGGCAAATTGGATATCTTCTTGTTGCTGATCAATACAAATATTCATTGGGTTAGCCCCACTTCCGGCTTGCTCATCGAGTATACCATCATAAAGAATGTCCTGAGAAGTACCTGGAAATAATAGATTGACCAACTTACCAAACTGCGTACTCAAATCTGGAATTCCTTTTTTGCGCTGAAACTCATTAGCGTACACTTTGATATTTTTGGTAAACGGATCATAAGTCTCATTTTTCCACGGCCGCTCTGTAATATGATAACTTGCAATGGCCGTGCCAATGGTTTTATGCCCGATGATTTTGTTATCGTGGATTTCGACATCTTTTGCGGCCAATAAAATAATACCCGTACCCGGTGGCACGATGCCTACAATATTCCCTTCAGGAGCAAAGTTGCCAAGATTATTACTCTGAATCGTATTGCGGTATACCTTACAAGTATGGCCATTGACAACGGGTAAATCTGGTAGATCAAAAACCAATATTCCGCCTGTATTTTCTTCTGCCCGATTGTCGTATACCTCAGAATTGACACAATTTTCAATTTCAATGCCTGCCACATTGTGGTGTGCATAACAGTTTCGCACAATGACATTCGTTGATTGGCCCACATAAATACCTGCATCTGACGCATTGGAAGCTTCGCAACCTTCAATCAGTACCCCTTCGCAAGCCACCGGATACAAGCCATAGCCGCCATTTGTTTCTTTAGGACCTCCGCTCCAGGTGGTGTTGATATTGCGCATAGTTACTGCCTTGCAATCCTGCAATTTGATGGCATCTCCTTTGGTATCCACAATCGTAAAATCAGCTAGAGTCACCGAATCAGCAGTAATTTTCAAGCCTTCTGCTCCGGTTTTTTGAGCTCGAAAGGAAAGAATCGTTTTATCCATTCCAGCGCCTTTGATGGTAACGCCACTAATTTCGTCCAGCGAAAGGGGACGATCAAATTCAAACTTTCCTTCTGGCAATTGAATGGTAGCCCCCGGCTCAGCAGTAATCAGTTGTTCCTGTATCTGGTTATATACTTCTGTATCAATAGTTTCTGGCATCGGAGCCGAAGTATCAGAAGCACAACTAGGCAACATCATTGCTGCCAGAGCAAATAAAATTAAAGACCATTTCATGGTGGTTATATTTGATTAGAGATACAAATTCCTCTTATCCATAAATATAAAAAAATCAACCTGCATTAGAAGCCGATCCCATATGCTGCTGTATAAAATGTAAAATATGCGCCCTGTAGATGCTATTTTCCGCAAAGGAAAGATTTTTCCAAAGCCCTCCATGACTCAAGTCATAAGCATAGATGACTTGCATATTTCGAAACTCCGTAGCCCGTACCCGGTCTTCCCACAAGCGCGTGTAATTGTACAAATTGTTATCACAAAACACCAACATAGGCGTTTTTAGGTGTTCCAAAAATTGTACAGGAGAAGCATTTTCCATCTGTTCCTGGCTTTCGCCAAATACAGCTTCTACATGCTGCTCCGCCATTTCCGGTCTTGGTCCGCTTGCAAATACTTCGTGATAAGCAGGAATATCATATACGCCCGAAAAGGGCAAAACACCCCTGAATATTTGTGGTGAAAGCTCATATTTTGCCAGATAGGTACTATCCATCACCAATAAGGTGGCCAGTTGCGCTCCAGAAGAATAGCCTCCAATGAAGAGTTCATTTTTATCATAGCCATACGTTTCTGCATGTTGGCAAAGCCAGTGTACCGCTTTCGCTAAATCCTCCATATGTGCCGGATGTTGCACGCCTGAATCTAGCTTAGGATCGCGCCACACAGCCGGGCTGAGTCGGTGGCCAATACTGGCAAATGCAATGCCACTTTGTGCCATCTTTTGCCCAAAATCCATTTCGACATCTTTATCCACATACGACCAGGCACCGCCACCAATCCATATAAAAAGCGGTGCTTTTTCGGTGATTGGTACAATCAAATTGAGTTGTTGCAAAGTATCATCCGAGGAACTATACGCCAAATCCAAAAACGTTTTAGTCTCGAAGGTCGTTTGGGCAGTAAGTAAGCTTCCAAATAACAGACAAACAAATAGGCTAATGCGAGACATAATTATTGTTTTTCTTTATTGATATGATCAAGATAATCTTGATGAATTTTAAGCAGCCCTTGCTCTGAATCCGCCATATTCAGTACTTGGTACATCAAGACTTTTTTGTGGCGAACGGCAGTCGATTCAGAAAATTGAATGGCCACATCAATCGTTTTTTCAACTTTGAGGTCCATCATTTTTTTCATTTCATCAATACTAGAAAGTAAGCTGATCGTTTCAAAATCAATGAGTTCTATCTTGGTATTTAGAAATGATTTCCAGGATACATTTTGGATTCGAGGGACTTTTAAACCACCTGCCCGAATAATTATAGAAGAAAGGGTCACGGTTTCATCTTCCATATAATGTTGCAAAGTATCGAGTAGGTTTTCTTGTTTGCGCAATACCGTATCAAGTGAACCAATATTCTGTTGTACTTCTTGTTCAATCGACCTCAGCACCCTATTTACAAAGCGTTGGTTAGCAGCAACTTCTTTCCAATTATTGATAAACAAAGCAATCAGAATACCCAGAATAACCGGGATCATTTCAAACACAAGTTTAGAAATCGTTTTTTTCATCGGGGCCACCCATTTTAGCCTTTCGGCAAATTAGACACTGCACCATCACAAGAAAGCATCTTTAAGATACTCAATTCTGTGTCATTTCACTTTGGCCGTACCCGTTTTTCTAATTATAGATACAGGACATAGCCGCCAAACAACAAACAAACGTTCGTTTAAAAATAGTTAATAAAACAAGTATTATATTGGCAATTACTTTAGAAAAAGCGTTAAAATTTAAAAAAATGAATAAAAAACAGACTTTTATTTGCAGGCATGATGATTTATCACTAGGTTTGTCATGAACAAGAAAAACAACGTTCATCATGTGCAATAGATATTTTTATTTTAGTGGCTTTTATTTTTTTATGGACCAACCATAAGGAGCTGCTCTATTGTAAAGAACTAAGTTTTTCGAAACCAAATAAAGTAGCTCCGATATCGGAGCTTTTTTTTTGCCCATAACCAATCATACAGCCAATGCAGTGCTTTAACCAATATTATTTCTTTTACTTTTTTTATGGATTACAACCGTAAGGACTAACGATTATTGATATACCAGTCAACCATCAAAGTCCTGCATGTCAGGACTTTTTTTTTGGCTCAAACTAACTGAAAAATGAATAAGACATCGACTTCCGAAGATTCCGCCTTGCTCGAAGAAGGCCAGCACCTCAGAGTCTGTATCCAGGGCTATGCAGGCGCATTCCATGAAATTGCCGCCAAACATTGCTTTCAGGAGCAGACCATTGATGTAGTGCCGGCTCATACCTTCGACGACTTAGTTCAAAAAATTGAACAACAGGAAGAAGTCGATCTGGGCCTCATGGCTATCGAAAATACCCTGGCCGGAAGCTTGATGCACAACTACAAATTACTCAACAAAAGCAAGCTAACCATCACCGGGGAAGTCTTCCTCCGCATCAAACAAAACCTGATGGTACTGCCCGGACAAAAACTCGAAGACCTCAAAGAAGTTCACTCCCACCCCATCGCCATCGCTCAATGCCGCGAATTCTTTAGCCACCATCCACACATCCAGCTTGTAGAAACCGTAGATACCGCCCTCAGTGCCCGCAACATCAAAGAAAATCAATCAAAAGATATAGGTGCAATCGCCAGCACACTAGCTGCCGAATATTATGAACTCGATATCATTGCCGCAGGCATAGAAACCAATAAAAAGAACCATACCCGCTTTTTGGTACTCGAACGCACCGATAAAGTACAAGAACAAACAGAGGTCGAAAAAGTGTCGCTTTGTTTTGCTGTCGATCACCAACCCGGCAGCTTGTACAAAGTATTGGCCGTTTTGGCAGCCTATAATGTCAGTCTGACTAAAATTCAGAGTACCCCCATTATTGGTCGCCCTTGGGAATATCGCTTCTTTGTTGATTTCATCATGGAAGGAAATGTGTCCAACGATCAGGCCATTCAAGCTATTGAACCACTTACAAAAGAACTAAAGGTACTCGGCAAATACGCCAAAGGACAACATTTTGAGTACTAATAAACTATAATACTGTGAATCCGATTGTAACAACAGCATCGAGACTCGGAGAGGTAAAAGAATACTACTTTTCCAAAAAGCTAAAAGAAATTGCAGCCATGCGGGCAGCAGGCCACCCGGTTATCAATCTGGGTATCGGCAGCCCTGATTTGCCGCCTGCCCAAGAGGTAATCGACGAACTGATTGACCATAGTCAAGGCCGTGGCAATCACGCCTACCAAAGCTATATCGGTGTGCCGCAGCTTCGTTCCGCTTTCGCGAAATGGTATGATCGGCATTTTGGCGTAAGCCTTGAGCCAGATACCGAAATCCTGCCGCTAATCGGTTCGAAAGAAGGTATCATGCACATCTCTATGACCTACTTGGAAGCAGGAGATGAAGTACTTGTTCCTAATCCGGGCTACCCGGCTTATAGTGCAGTAGCCCGACTCACAGGAGCAAGCATTCGTACGTACGATCTCAAAGAAGAAAATGACTGGTATCCGGACTTGGAAGCACTGGCCGCACAGGATTTGACGAAAGTCAAAATCATGTGGGTCAATTACC
>JALEHC010000339.1 GCA_022763215.1 Saprospiraceae bacterium | reverse complement strand
TAGCTCGTCAGCTAAATGAAAACCCGATTGAGGGTATGGGCGTAGATATTGTGCTATTTGATGCCGAAGATCATGGCGAAAGCAAAGACGAATATGCCAGCCAACAGGAAGCAGAGCAAAGTACCTTTAGCTGGGGATTGGGTTCTCAGCATTGGGCGAAAAATTTGCACGTAAGTGGCTACCAACCAAAGTATGGTATTTTATTGGACATGGTAGGTACTCGAAATGCATACTTTCCGAAGGAACAATATTCTAGACAATTTGCGCCACAACTCGTAGATAAAGTGTGGAAACTAGCCGGTAATATGGGCTATGGCAATTACTTCCCAAATGTAGAAGGTGGTGGCGTGACGGATGACCACTTCTTTGTTGCGACTTTTGCTCGTATTCCAATGATTGACATCATCAATTTGCCACCTAATTCTGAAAATAAAGGCTTCGGAAGTCACTGGCATACTCAGAATGACAATTTGGATGTTATTGACAAACGCACACTTCGCGCCGTTGGGCAGGTGGTGTTGGCAGTAGTCTATAGAGAAGCAAGTGGTACTTTTTAAAGGTAAATGGAAAGTGGAAGAAGTGACTAGAAACGATAAATTTCTTCTTCCGCTTTCTTACATCTTGTAAAAATTGCTATTTTTCGAATGTTTTAGGGTCCCGTGAACATAACGAAACCTAACTTAAGACCAACTTTACAATGGGACCAGATAAATATCTAAAGAACTATATCGATGGTGCACTTGTGCCTGCCGTTTCAGGTGATTACCTCGATAATGTAAATCCGGCTACCGGAAAAGTGTATTCTTACCTACCGGACTCGGACAACCGAGATGTCGAACGAGCAGTCGAAGCTGCTGAAAGAGCATTTCCGGAATGGTCGGGCAGTGATGTCCGCAAGCGTTTTCGCATACTTACCCGCATTGCGGATATCATAGAGCAGAACTTGGATGTATTCGCTCGTGCGGAATCGGTCGATTCTGGTAAGCCATATTCAATGGCTCGGAGTGTTGATATACCTCGCTCTCAGGCAAATTTTCGATTTTTTGCAACCGCTATTATTCACTATGCATCTGAATCGCATCATGTTGCGGGTGAAACTATCAATTTTACACTTCGTCAACCGCTGGGCGTTGTCGGCTGTATCTCTCCTTGGAATTTGCCTCTGTACTTGTTTAGTTGGAAAATAGCACCGGCACTTGCTGCCGGAAATTGTGTAGTGGCAAAGCCATCAGAGTTGACCCCTATGACGGCCTACATGTTGTCGAAAGCCTGCATAGAAGCCGGTTTGCCGAAAGGCGTACTCAATATCGTACACGGACTGGGCGGGAAAGCAGGTCAGGCGATCGTCGATAGTCCGAAGGTAAAAGCGATTTCTTTCACAGGAGGAACGAATACGGGCAAAAAAATAGCGGCGACTGCGGCGCCGGCTTTCAAAAAACTATCATTAGAATTGGGTGGAAAAAACCCAAACATCATTTTTGCGGACTGCAATTTTGATCAGATGATGGTAGAAACGCTGCGCTCTTCGTTTTCAAATAACGGCCAAATTTGCCTTTGTGGCTCCCGCATATATATTGAAAGACCAATTTATGAGAAGTTTCGGGATGAATTCGTAAAACGAACACAGTTTCTGAAAATAGGCGATCCTTTTGCAAGTGTAACGGACTTGGGAGCACTGGTCTCGAAAGCCCATCTGGACAAAGTACGAAGCTATATCAGTTTGGCAGAAGTAGAGGGCGGTACCGTCTTGTGTGGTGGAACCGAAGTGGAAATGCAAGGAGAATATGAGCAAGGATTTTTTATCCGACCGGCTGTGATAGAAGGACTTCCGATCAGTTGTCGTACCAATCAGGAAGAAATTTTTGGGCCAGTGGTAACTATTGCGCCTTTTGACACAGAAGAAGAAGCCATTGCTATGGCAAATGGAACGCAGTATGGCTTGGCGGCTACGGTTTGGACTCGAGAGATCAGCAAAGCCAATCGGGTTGCTGAAAAGTTACAATCGGGAATTGTCTGGATTAATTGCTGGATGGAGCGAGATTTGCGTACCCCTTTCGGGGGAATGAAAAGCTCCGGTATGGGGCGTGAGGGTGGCTTGGAAGCACTGCGTTTTTTTACAGAGCCTAAAAATGTATGTATCAAATATGGATAAAAAAAAGCCGGAGAAATTTTTCTCCGGCTTTTTTTTATTGATCATCCCAGTCGAGGTACTCCGCTTTATCGGGGTCTGCATCACCATCATATTCGGGAATTTCTTTCCATTCTTTGGGTTCTTCCACTAAAGCGATGTAACCAAATTCTTTTTCAAGTTCTTCTTGTATCTTTTTTCGACGGAAGTCGCTAAGTTCGAAGTCAGACTTTACACGGCTTTTAGCCGATTTGATGTTGAAATCTTCAATGGTGCCGAGTATAGCGTAATACAAATTAAACCATCCTTTCCGGCGGGCTCGCTTGGGCGAAAGGCTAGGGTCATGTCGTTTAAAACGATTGACAACTACTTGTCCGGCATTGACCTTGATGTTGTATTGTATCTCTTGATCGAAGGTATGTTCGCCGCTGATAGTCATATTGAGTGCATTGCTTTGGATAAACATAGCCGGGATGTACAACCTGCGTTTGCGGACTTCAAGGAAGTTTTGCATATCGGTAAACTGTATGTCCTGCAAGTCTTTGATATTAACGAAAGTTGAAAAACTCTCCATCATCTTGAAATCCTGTAGTTTCCCTTCAGCAATACCAACGCCTGCCAGAACCCGCAATTTATCATCCTTGAAAACGCCTTTTTCATCCCAGAAAGCTTCAATTAAAATTTTAGCATTTAGCTTGCCATCAATATTTTCGGAAGTCAGTACTTCTTGTCCGAAGTTTTCGGTTTGTCTGAAAAACTCAGATACATTGATTTCGGTACAGCTAAGTTTTGTTTTCAAGTAGGGCTGGTCTTGAAAGAACATTTTTCCATCCAGATCAAATACGCCCTCCATGGCTTTAGTTTTTCCTTCGATGGTCATTTCGTTGTTATCAAAAGCGAGCTGGCCTACAAATTCCGTTCCTTCGATTTTGCCATAATTAAAGGCATCAATATTGGCATCAAATTTTCCTTTGAGGAAGGACGTAATTTTTTCTCTTTTTTGTATTTGAGCAATTTTTACAGAATCGACTTTTTCTGGTTCTGCTTGTTCGATTTCTTCTTCTGAGGCCGTTCCGAGGTCTGTAAGCTTTAATAATCGATCAATATCAAGGGACTTAGCTTTTAATTCTGCCTGAAATTCCAACTCTGCCGATTGCCGCCTTTTTTCGCTGGAAAAAAGAACGGGAATAAAATTAAAAGCAGAGCCTCTAAACTCAATTTCGCTACCAGCACCTTCCAATTTGAATTCGCCGATGTTGAGTGTATTGTCTTCCAATGCCATTACACCTCTGTCAATAGTCACGGTTTCATCGTTTACGGTTAGGGAAGCATCATCAAACTCAAGTTGACCACCTGCATTGACCCTTGAAATGCGGCTGGTATTGATCATGTCTTCAAATCGGCCATCCAGTTTGAGATTGCGGATTTCGATTTCGCCATTACCGTCGGTGATGCGATCACTTCCCATGAAACCATAAATGGCTTCCATCGGAACAACGCCATTAGACTGAAAATGAATAAATGGATCATCAAAGTTTTTTACCTCGAGTTCAAGTTCCAGTAATTCTCGATTGAAATAACCTTTGAATTGACTGATTTGGAAAGATGAGCTTTTGTTATTGTGGTAGGCACCATTGTCGAATTCGGCGATAAAAGAAACATCGCGAAGCGATTCATTCATCATGGGGCTACTAATTTTTCCATTTTCAAGGCTGAGTTCGACCTTCATACCTGGATTTTTGTTTTTGGTAGCTTCGCCTTTTAGTTCGCCCGTGAAAATAAATTTACCACTACTCTTGATACCCCCGATTTGGTCTTCATAATCGCGTGGAAGTAATTTTAGAATGGAAGCGAGACTCCCTTTTTCGCAACTAAAAAACAAATCGTAGTACATGCCCTTTTCCTCCGTCTCAATGGAGCCATCAACTTTGAAAACATTGGTTTCGACTTCCACTTTTACATTGTCAAAATTGTAAATACCTTCTTTGCGATCGACCATGATTTTTGCGTCATAGTTGATATTTCGGTTGCTGACATATCGCTGGTCGTCCATTTGAAAATAGCGCGTCAATAATAGGGCATTGCTTTTCAGCAAATACTGATCACTATTAAACTCTCCAGAAAAGGTCGCATCGGTAACCAGGAGACCAAAGTCTTGCCCTGTGGTCGCATCGACGTATTTGAGGTCCATGTTTTCTAATTTGGCGGAAGCCAGAGAAATATCTGGGCCACTACTATTAGATGATTCGTCAGACTGACTTCCTTCCGGTGCTGGTTTGGCGATGTCGTAATTGGCTTTGCCATTGCGATCGACGGAGAGGTTGAGGTTGCCATTGCTAAGCACGACTGATTTTACATCGATTTTGGAGCGGATAAGGCCAAACAAGCCGAGGCGGAAAGAAAGGTTTTCGGCCTGTAACAATTGTTCGCCTTTACTGTCTTCGAGCACAACTCCTCTTAAATTTGCGGAAGCATTCGGAAAAGTAGAGAGTAGCGTCAGGTCAAAGTCGCTGACTCGGAGTTCGGAAGTGATTTGTTCATTAATAGTAGAGATAAGTGTTTTTCCAATTTTACCCTCAAACAAACTGGTAATCAGCGCAGCTGCCGCCACAACCAGAACCAGAATGATGCCAATAATGAGGAAAAAACGCTTGAGGAATTTATTCATGACGCGATGGATTAGTATTCTGAATTTGCTTACCCTCTAAATTTACAGTTGAATGTGCTTCTTGCCAAAGTTATTAGACAGAATTAAGAAAGGGAGTACATTTAATTTTTCTTTTTATGATGGCACCTTTTCAGTCCATAAAATGGTCAGTAATCACATTGAAAAAATAGCTTAGACTAAATACTGTTTTGCTTGGAAAGGAAAAAATATGGACTTCGGAAATCTTTTTTCAGAACAAAAAGTTGTTAAAATCAATGAGTTAGCAAAAAAGAAAAGAAAAAAAAGTAATTTTTTTCATCAAGGGGTTGCGCATGAGTTATTCTTGCCTTATATTTGCAACCGCTAACACAGAGAGACAAAATGTTGTTTCTTTAAAGCACAAGAAGGGCGATTAGCTCAGTTGGTTTAGAGCACCTGCCTTACAAGCAGGGGGTCGTTGGTTCGAATCCATCATCGCCCACTAAAGCGTAAGAAGTTTCTTCTTGCGCTTTTTTTTTTTGCAAAAAATTAAGCACCTCGGGTAACATTGCTGTACGCCATGGGATATGCCTATGAACAATCGATTCATCATCCCAATAAAATGAAAACAGTAATGATCCAGTTTATCGTCTTTTCACTAACTTTCACCAGTATCTTTGCTCAGTTACCTGATCAGTTGCCTGCTTCGCAGGCTGTTGTTATCACTACTGAAAATGACCGACCTTTACTAAGTCGACCAGCTTTTTACCCAGGAGGTAACAAGGCATTACTACAATTTGTGACCGAAACCATGGAATACCCTGAGATTGGCCAGGAATATGGGATGGAAGGCACTATTGTCGTCCGCTTTACCGTTAACAAAGTAGGCGAAATTAATAATATCGTAATCGAAGAGGGCTTAAATAAAGTCTTTGATGAAGCCGTTATCGATATGATTAAACAAATGCCTGCCTGGATTCCGGCTATGGAAAAAGGAATACTTGCAAATTACGAATACCGTTTACCCTTACGATTTTCCTTGCATTAGTAATCATTCATTAAAAGAACTATCCTCCATGAAGAAAACTGAAAGAAAAGATAAAAAAAGTGGCTCTGGCACTTTCAATAAAGAAGAAATCATTAAAAATATAGCAGAGCTTAGGGCGTTACTCGCCAAAAAAGATAAAGATTAATCCATTAAGCCTCGGCCCTCCAGCCGGGGCTTTATTCTTCAAAAATAGCCCACAATTCTTTTACAGAAGGCCCCAAACAACTCACCCGATGCAATTCCGGAATTTCGAGTTGGGCCTGCTCCACAAACTCAAACGAATATCGCTCGATTTTACAACGCAAGTTGTCCATATATACAATCTTGCCATGGGTATTGTCGGCCAGACAGGAATATTCCGCGAAAGCGTTGACGTGATTAAAGGTAGCATCCAAAAAAGTGAAAATATTAATGGTAATACCCTGTTGGTTGAGGCGAGATGCCCATTCACAAATATCTACATTGCCGGCATTACAAATATTGGCACCATCACTAATAAAGAAAATCGACCTATTTTGTCGAGCTTTACCAGAAAATAGCGAAGGCGTTTCTTGCAAAATAGTCAAAAGTGGTGTCGTGCCGTCTGGTGCCAAAAACTCAATAGACTGTTTCAGGTCTTTTTTGTTGATCGCACCAACTTCTTCCCACAATTTAGGCGGAGTACCACAATCTCCACCAATCGTAGCAATTCCCACTTTCGTGGAATCAAGTATTTGATTTAGAACGTACAAGGCGGTTTCTTTCATTACAGAAAAGCGGTCTCTGCCTTTGCATACGACCTTCTCCATAACCATAGAACCAGAAATATCGAGTAAAAACAAGACTTCATCATTTGCTGCAAAGTCAAGTAACTCAAAAACATCATTGGAGACATCCGATTCTGAAGTATACCTCAATTCATTTTCAACACTATCTGCTTTCAAATAAGTATCTGTCGAGAGCTGTAAAGAATCAGATAGTATTTGGAAGTTGCTTTGTGCAAAAGAATTGCTGGGGTTGGCTTTCAGTGCTTTCGCAAAATAATCTCGTGCGCGTTCCATATCGCGGCGGTGTACATGATAGTGTAGCGGTAGACCGTCCCTGCCATTGTCACCGGCGCCCTGATTCAGTAGGCTGGCATAACCCAGCGTATTGTAGAAAATACTTAAGTAAGCTGGATTGTCATATTGTTCTTGTAGTTGAATACTTTTTTCGAGATGATGGATTGCCAGATCGTAATTGCCATTAAGGCAAAGAATGAAGCCTTCAAAAAAGTTACTTAGAATTTGTTTTTGGTCATATTCAGGGTCTTCTCTAGATATACCCGAAGCGCCATTACGGAGGGCCTCCAGTCCATCCGCTGCATCGCCATTTCGGGCAAGACATACACCGTAGGAAAGGGCAAAACCAAAATTGGAAGGAAGTGTTTGATAAGCTCGACGAAAGTGATGTTCGGCTTTTTTCAACTCCTCTTTCTGATAGTACAAATTACCTCGATAGTGATGTTTATAGGCAGAGCGAATACTTCCAAAAGGAGGAGTAGCACTGTGCATAAAACAACTGATCACAATCAGAAAAAGCCAGATTCGTAGTTTTCTATTCATTCAACACCAGTTCAATAAACTGCAAAGTAAAGGAATTTTGGCAGGGTAGGTGCAGACCAGAAGGTAAGGCTTTGTTAAATTTTACATGACAATGGGTTTGATAATAATATCTACTCGCCGGTTTTTGAGTTTACCTTCCCATGTATCATTATCATATACCGGATTTAACTCCCCAAAATCTTCGATCGACATAAATTCGGGTGGTATTCCTTCTTCCAGCAATCGTTTCCAGGCGGCATTGCTCCGCATTTTGGAAAGCCACTCATTGTAGCGTTTAGATCCAATATTATCGGTATGCGAGTGAATGCTGATTTCACTGTCATCAATGTAAGGTATTGTTTTCAGCCATTCACTTAAGCCCTGGCTTTGCTCGTCATCAATATAATAACTGCCGCCACCAAAATATATGCTGTAGATATAATACGGATCTGCTTCTTCTTTATTTTGCGCTTGCGCGAAATGTAACATTCCAAACAAGCACAACAAGGAAAAAATAACTCTCATGAACATTGGATTTTGCGACTTGGCCTTCTACAACCAGAGGTCTTTTATAAGTTATAAATAATCCAATTGAAATGTTGTTCGAAATCCTTCAATGTCAAACAGGAAGCATTCAGGAATTGCTTACTTTCGCAACAAATTCTCTTTTATGAATGCCATGATATTTGCTGCCGGACTGGGCACTCGTCTGCGACCACTCACCAATGATCGTCCCAAAGCACTGGTAGAAGTTAATGGAATGCCTTTACTGGAAATTGCACTTCGGCGATTGCACCGATTTGGATATACTCAGGTGGTTGTAAATGTGCACCATTTTGCCGAATTAATGATCGATTTCCTTCAAAAAGTAGATCTACCAGGTCTGCAAATTCATATCTCAGAAGAGCAGGATGCCTTGCTGGATACCGGAGGTGGCCTGAAGCAGGCAAAACCTTGGCTAGATCAAGCACCCTTCTTGATTTGTAATGTCGATATCCTAAACGATCTCGATCTTCGAGCTGTGTATGAGCAGCATTTGCATGCAAATGCACTGGCCACATTGTTGGTGCGTCAACGCACGACTTCCCGGTATTTATTATTTGACGAAAGTCAGCAACTATGTGGTTGGCGCAATGTAAAAACCGGAGCAGAGAAATGGAGCCGAAAGTCAACAACGACTCACGAAGCGGCATTCAGCGGCATACATGTTGTCAATCCACAGATTTTTGACTACATGCCTGACGAAAACATTTTCTCTATCATTGATGTCTATCTCGAAGCCGCCCGCCATGAACGAATCATTGGACTAAACCATGACGATAGCCTGTGGTTGGATGTCGGAAAGCCGCACACCTTGCAGCAAGCTGGTGAGTTGCTAAAACAAATACCCTTAGACTAAGGACTTGATAGAACTACAAAGAAATGAACACATGAAACTACCCATTGGGACTTTTATTAACATGGCTGCCGTGGCAGTTGGTAGTCTGATTGGGCTGCAACTTCAACAAGTTTTTCCCGAATCAATACAAGAAATTATTTTCCAAGCCATCGGACTGGCCACCTTGTTGATCGGTATGATGATGGCCCTCAAATTGGTAGACGGTTATATGCTTGTGCTGATTTTTAGTCTGATTTTAGGTGGTGTTCTAGGCGAATTATTGCATCTGGACGATAATCTACAGTTTGTGGGTGACTGGTTGAAAGACCAATTTGCATTTGGCGAAAGCCGATTTACAGAAGGGCTTATTTCTGCCTTTTTACTGTTTTGTATCGGCTCAATAACGATGGTTGGAGCAATTGAAGAAGGGCTTCGTGGCAACCGCGAATTATTGATGATCAAGTCTACACTCGATGGCGTTTCTTCCATTGCTTTTGCTTCTACTTATGGTGTCGGGGTTTTGTTTTCGATAATTCCTATGCTGGTTTTTCAGGGTGGTTTAACGGTATTGGCACAGCGTCTTCAGCATATTTTTACCGAAAAAATCATTGCTATGCTCACCGCAGTAGGTGGTGTTCTGATTCTCGGATTGGGGATTAATCTCTTAAAAATTGGAGATATCAATATCGAAAACCTGTTGCCTTCACTATTTCTGGTGATGCTTCTGACGCCTCTGAATGATAAAATAGCCAGTTTCAGGTCGGCTTCTTCAACACCTGATGCCCAATAGCACAATTGAGGCAGTTTTGTTGCTGGCAGTAGGCTTTGCGCAATTGTAAGAGTGCCTGACTTTGGTAAGCCGTTTGCACCTTTGGCATGCCTGCATGTTCAAATTTTCGAAGAACAGCATTGCGCTCTGCTGGAATGGCTTCCAAAAAGCGAAGTGCTTTCTCCTGATATTGTGGCAGTATCCTGGCTTTTGCGTAAGCAAATAAGAAGGGAATAAAAGTGTTGATGATGACCAATCTCCGAAATTGAATACCTGCCTTTTTAGTTCTTTTTTTGCTTGGCTGATCAAAACGATAATGCGTTTTCCAATACAGCGACAATTGCAAATCAAACAAGTTTTCGAGTTCCTTCACCGAATGTGCGGCCAATAATTTGCTGAACAAGTGCCTAGTCTGAAATAAAAAAGCGGCAAACTGTGCAATTCGGATACTCGGAAAATTAGCCGGACGAAGTCGCATAAATTTCCAGGGAAGTTCAATGGGTTGTAATTGGTATTTGTGTTTTAGGAAGCGGTATTCGCGTTGCAATTTTTGTGGATATGCTTCTTCAAATTCATCTTCCAGCATATTGGCCTGCCCAAACAATAAGGCCTCTAGTTGCAGCAAGCTGCTAAGGTGTTTGCCGATGAGTGGCAAGGGGAGTGATTGTGCCAGTGCCTGAAAAGTTTCAGCATTGATTGTCAAGCCAAAGCTATGGGCAAGGGAGTGGTAAAGAGCCGTTTCCCAATCGTTATTGAGTTGTTGAAGTTGCGTGAGAAGCCGAGAGGTCTTTTGTTCGAGTCGTTCGATGAGCAGGCGGTCTAGCCAAAGCTGAATACGCGGCACAGGAATATCTGGCAAAAAATGCTGGCACGGAATCCAGTTTTCTTGCTGCTGAAAGAGCAAATACTTGCCAACCAGCGCATTCGGAATGTGTTTTTTAAGTTCGAGGCAAGGAAGTAATCCGCCAGCCGCATTTTTGATGGGAATATCTTCTTCGAGTACTACATGAAGGATGACATTTTGGTAAGCCGGATCATTTTGGTGTTGATGTTGAATCCAGTCAGAAGACTTGAGGTGCATTTCAACGTGGCCTGCCCAGAGTTGATCTCCAATTTTGATACGAGCATCCAGGAAATCGGGGCCGGCATGAGTGTTATAGTTGCCGGGACGAACCAGAATCACCTCCTCCCCTTTTGTGGTAAGTAATGGAAAATGAATAAGTTGGCGACTTCGCCAGATGTAATGCAATAATTCTTCGCGCATAGCTGCTTTGTTTTCTTTCTGACCAAGATTGTGTAAGCAAGCGCGAGCAATAAATGGGGGTTTGGGCTAAATTGTGTAGCGTGTACATTTTCGTAAAACCCTCCTTAGCTATGAAAAATACAATACCATTCCTTTTTTTCTTTCTCTTATTTTCCCCTTTCGGGAAATCTCAAAACTGGTCTCCATTGATTCAGGGTGAGCGCCATCATTTTGTGGAAACAGAAAACCCTTCACTTATTAGTACCATTTGGATCGAAAACGTAATCACTTTTGAGGGAGATTCTATTTCACAACTGAATAAAATTGCCGTTCGGGAAGATTGCCCCGACTTTGTTTGTGGTTTTAGGCTTAATGCACAACAGTTTTTGCAAGCATCTTTTAGCCGTCTTTCTGGCTCGGATCAATACCTTTTTCAAGGCGAACGAAATTTTACAATTCAGGCTTTCGCCGAAATTGGAGATACCTGGATTTTTGACAATAACGAAGGAGCGCCTGTACAGGCTGAAGTAACAGCTATTGAAGAAGGAACGGTTTTGGGAATAATCGATTCTCTAAAGACGATTCAACTATCCAATAATCAAATACTGGTATTGAGTAAAAAACATGGAATTGTTCAGTTTCCGGTCTATTGGGAAGGCACGGTCTATGAGCTGATCGGCTTGCAAAATGCCGCGCTTGGAGTCGTCATTCCGAGTTTCGCAGCCTATTATAATTTCGAAGTTGGAGATGTGTTTCAGTACGATAATACTGAGTCGATAAATCCAGGGACACCCGATAACCGACAGCGTATTTTTAAGTATACGATTCTGGACAAGCAAATGGAAGGCGATACCGTATTTCGATATTCAGCACGATTGGTTGGCCAAGAGATTGTTACTGAATTTATGCCAGTGGTGACACAAGTGTTGGACACCATAGAATTAGAATTTAGAGACACGGCTTTTCTGCCCGTCAATCAGTTTTCCGGGCAGTATACTCGCATTGGTCAGGTAGCCGAGCATTTATTGGGTACTTCTGAGGGTTTTGGCTTGGCGGTGGTTCAGTGTTTTTTGGAAGAAGATGGCTCTGTACGAAAAACTATGGGAGAATTTTTTACAAATCCCTCCATGTTTGAAGTGGATGAAAATGACCCGACCATTGGTCATATCTTAGGGCCAGATACTTATTTTGAAGAATAC
>JALEHC010000338.1 GCA_022763215.1 Saprospiraceae bacterium | reverse complement strand
CGGTTGCAAATGCAATCGACAATTGGCTCATGCACTTGGCATTTTTTTTCTTTTGAACAAGCGGATAGCACAAAAACTATCGCTGCTAAAAAAGCAAGAATTCTCATAGCTAAAGATTTTATTCACAAGTTCCGTTTGTATAATCATATATGCCATTGCACGCTGCTTCACATTCGTTTGGATAGCTTTTTCCGTCACAACCACAAACGGGTGCAAGCACATAACCACACAAGCAATCTTCCTTATAATCATGCACTTGGCAGCTTTCATTCTTTGAACAGCTTGCTCCAAACAATACGATCACACCAGCAATAAAAAATGATCTCATTACTTTCTGTTTTTATATTGTCAGACAGCAGCCTTTCCACAGATGGTTGGGTATTAACGTAGAAATGTATTTTCATAAACTTTCACATTTCCTACGGCATCCTTTACTTCCAGCCGTAGCTGGTGTTCGCCTTTCGGCAAATCTTTCTCAAACTCGTGGATCAATAGATTATTCTTGGCATCAAACTGCATCAATACCCACTGTCCATCAATCCAAGCATTATAATGCAAATTGGTCACGTTTCTGGCAGCAAGTAAATTATCATTGATTTTGAATGTCATTCGGCTGCGACCGCGCATATCTTTGCGAAAGCTAGAGGGGCGAATAGTAGGTGGCGTATTATCGACCATCACATAAAAATTTCCTAAATCACGGACTTTCGTTTTTATCATTCCGTTTTCGGTCCATTGGCCACCACAGTTATAAACACGATTTTTTTGATCACAATAAGCTATGAATGCCTTTGATTTCATGTTTTCTGGAATACGAGTAGGTCGGATCGCAATATCGTAAAATTTATGCACTGGTGTTTTGTAGTCATGCACTTGATGCACAGCCGAATACACATTGTAGGAGTCCTCGAAAGCAGCATGGTAGTTGAGGTACATATTTTCATAGAATGTCCCTTTCGGGAAATGCATCCGAATGGATGCAGTTTCAATTACATTTTCTTCATCAAAAGGTAATTTGTAGTTATAAGTTCTGGCGGGTGGTTCTGCCATTTGCTCTTTACGTTTTGCCCAAAATTCCAACTTGCGTTCATTGCCGTTGATATCGCTCGCAACCATTGTAATTTTTTTAGCGCGTTTACTGCTAAGCGCTATAATGCCTTGCTCAGGAGCATATTCATAAATGGACAATTGATTACCGGGCATTTTAAAACACCGATTGAAATAGCTTTTATTGCTGACTTGTTCTTCATAATCCAGGTGAGCATTCAGGTAGCGCGTTTCGTTAAAAGCAAAGGTCTCCATATCAAACTGATACGCCAGCTCATCGTCAACCCACATTTTGAGTTCGAATATACCATTCCAGTTGTTCACGCCATTCATGTGATCGTAGGCTTTGAGGCCAAAACCAGCACGCCAGGCATTAATCATCAGGGTATCGCCACGCACACCATATTCATTGCCTTTTGCAATAAGATTATGCGAATGCGCATCCAGTACTTCTTGCTCAGGGCTCAACTGATAAACTCGTATTTCGTGCAAACGAGGTGCACGAGTATCTTTCACCTTAAATCCGAAAAAAAGTGGATTGATAGGTTGTTCTGTTTTTGTATCTCTAATCTCAAAGTGCAAATGAGGACCAAAGGAACGGCCACTAATGCCCATTTTACCAATAGGATCTCCTTTTTTAAATAAGAATTGATCTTTTGGAGGGAATAACTCCACCTCAAACGTTTGCCTGCTTTGTTGTACTGATTTTACGTAGGCGGCTATTTCTGGCGCGAATTCATCCATGTGTGCATACACAGAAGTAAAACCATTTGGGTGGTCTAGATAAAGAACATTACCATAGCCACCTTCCTGCACTTTGATGCGACTAACATAAGCATCAGCAATGGAATAAAGTTTTTTGCCAACTGAACCTTTTATATCAATACCTGCATGAAAGTGATTTGGCCGCAGCTCACCAAAAGTACCCGACAAATAAATGGCATAATCGACAGGAGAGCGAAAATAATCGGTAGGATATTTGCGAGACTGATCTTTGGTAAATGAGCACAAAAACAGGCTACAAGCAATAATCAGAATTATACGATTCATCAGCAACAATTGTTTTAAACCCAAAATATAAGCAAGCTTCAGTCAATTTCAAAGAAGAGATACCAGGCCTATTCCTCCAAAAGCGTTTTCCAGTTTTCTACCTGATTGGTTTCCATGGTATGCTTTCGCAAATATTCTAAAAAAGATTTACGAGAAATTCCCTTTCCGCCAAGGCTTTTTAGGTGAGTTGTTGCTTGTTGGCAATCGATAAGCGCAAAGCCTTTCTCTTTTAATTTTCGCACCAGCGAAATAAACCCAAATTTAGAAGCATTACTAACTTTTGTAAACATCGACTCCCCAAAAAATACATTCCCGATTGCAATACCATACAGGCCACCAACTAATTCTCCGTCTTTCCAAACTTCTACAGAATGAGCGTGTCCCAACTCATGCAACAATGTATAAGCATCCACCATATCATCGGTGATCCATGTTCCATGTGGTTGTCCACTACGGCGAGTTTGTTGGCAATGTAGCATTACGTCTCGAAAGCAATAATCTATACTTACTTCAAACTTTCGTTGATTGAAGTAAGGGCGCATACTTTTTGAGACTTTTAACTCATTAGGGAATAAAACAAAACGTGGGTCAGGAGACCACCAGAGGATAGGATCACCTGGATTAAACCAAGGGAAAATGCCCATTTGATAAGCCATTAGGAGTCGCCCTGTAGAAAGATCACCACCTACGGCCAATATTCCATCTTCATTGGCTAAGCTGGGGTGAGGAAATTCGATATGTGTATCTGAAAGCCAAAAAACGGGCATCCACGTGCTTTTTGTTGATTTGGGAAAAAAGCAAAAGATGCACCAATTAACTCGTGTTAGTCCATGTCTTCAATAACAGCTGAAAGTCCACGCTCAACTAGTGCATCCTTCTTCGGCTTCAACACATTTTTAGGTGCTGTTTTTACCGTAGCCTTGCCCTTGAAATGTATGATAAGGGATAATTGTTCGGATTGTGCATGTGTATGCCCCAATACTTCCATAAAGCACTGGATAACCCAATCGAAAGTATTATGATCATCGTTATAAACGATCAACTGCGCGGGCTGACCACTGTCAGTGTCAGTGACCTCGTCCTCTACCATTACTTCCTCTAATTCTTCTTCGACTGCGTTATAATAAAGCATGATTTAAAATTTTAAAGCGATTTTATCTCTTCAACTAATTTAACGAAGATAAGGTTTCCTTCACTGCTTCAAAATTTGGCAAATCTCCTGCATTCTCCAACACCTCTGCATAACGTACAACACCTTTTTTGTCAATTACAAAAGCTGATCTTTTAGAAACGCCTTTCATGCCAAGTACAAAATCTTCATACAAAGCACCATAAGCAGTAGAAGCCGTTTTATTGAAATCAGATAAAAGTGGAAAATTCAACTTCTGTTCTTCCTTAAATTTTTCCAGCGTAAACAAAGAATCGACTGAAACAGCTAGTATCTCTGCATCTAGTCCGTTATAACTGGCAATATCATCACGCATATTGCAAAGTTCAGTCGTACAAACACCTGTAAATGCCAATGGAAAAAACAAAAGCACTACATTTTTGCCTTCATAATCATGTAGGCTTACTTCATTTTTGTCAGAAGAATACAATTTGAAGTCAGGAGCTTTTTCTCCAACCTTAATCGCCATAGTTGATTTTTTTAATTGTGATAAAGATAAGGAAAACAAACCTGGTATACACAAGTTTTCAAAAAGCACTTGTTTTTACGCTACTTCTTCTGCCAAAATTATCCAATACTCTACTGGCAAGGCTAAAAAAGTTTTTGTTGCTTTGCTGCGATTTTATACCTCCTTCACCATTAAAACCATTGCTCATGAATGCAGAACAAAGAGCATATCTGGAGCTACATATTGCCGTCTTTTTGTATGGCCTCACAGCTATCCTTGGCGATCTGATTGAGTTATCGGCTCTTTCACTCGTTTGGTGGCGTGTATTGATTACCAGTATCAGCCTGGTTTTTCTGATTCGCTTGCGCAAATTGTTTCGCGAGCTTCCGCTAAAAATCATACTACAATTTATGGGTATTGGTGTACTGGTTGCACTGCACTGGGTTTGCTTTTACGGTGCCATCAAATTGGCAAATGCTTCCATCTCTCTCATCTGCATGGCTACCACTTCTTTCTTCACAGCACTGCTCGAACCACTTATCATGAAAAGTCGAATCAAAGGATACGAACTCGTTCTCGGAAT
>JALEHC010000337.1 GCA_022763215.1 Saprospiraceae bacterium | reverse complement strand
TGAATAGCTTCTTTAGGATGGATTTTGTCAAAGCGGACACTATACGTTTCCTGCAATTCCGCTTGGGAATAGGCTTTGGTATTTATAAAAAATACCAGCATGACTATCAGAATGGCGCGACAGTTCATAAATACAGGTATACATTCCGTTTGAAATCAAATGATTAGTACAAAAATAGGGTTTATTCTATATAAAAAAAGTTAGCGGACGAACTAAATTGGCTTAAAAAGAGAATTCTGCTTTCTTTATGCAGAAAGAAAAATTAGGAAAGCAATAATATTAGGGTGAGAGGAGAAGGGCAAAATTAAATTTTGCAAAAATGAATGCCTTAAAATGTGATTGGCATGTTGAAAGTGACAAAAATTAGCACTTTCCGCCTTTTATTTGATAATTTTTTTCATCCACCTTAATGATTTCTGCATCAAACAACAAATGTAGTGTCTTCAACATTTTATCCAAGGAATTTACCGGAAGGGTAGTGGAAATGCTGCATTTGTCCAATTTATCGTCTAATTGTTCAATCTTGATATTGAAAAATCGCTCCAAATCGTGCAGTGCTCTGTCTATTTTGGTATCGTCAAAGAGCAACTGACCGCTATACCAAGCCATTCCGTTAAGATTAGGGTCTTTAATGACTTGCGCCTGTGTATTGGCCTTGTCGATCAGCAGACGGTCTCCGGCCTGCAAATTCCAGGACGATGTACCTTCCGGAAATGCAAAACGTACTTTTCCGGACTCAACTGTAATTTCAGCAGTATCTTCTTCTGGTAAATTTCGAATTGTAAAAGAAGTACCCAATACTTCTACCAAACCAATATTCAGGTCGATTTCGAACGGCTGTTGAGGAGCATGTTCTACATCAAAATAAGCTTCGCCACTGAGGCGTACTTGGCGTTTTTCCGTACTAAATTGTTCTGGATATTGTAGCGAAGAACCCGTATTTAGGACTACTTCTGTACCATCTTGCAACTGAAGTTCTTGTACTGCTGGAGCTGTGGAAGTGATTTGACGAGGGGTAGATGTAGGTGTAGGTGCGAACCACCACAGAGCTGCTGCTAAAACAATGGCAATAGAAGCGGCAATACGAAAGAGGCCAATTTTTCGGATAAGGGGTTTCTTTTTTCTGGCTTCCAGCTTTCGCTGAAATATACTGAACTCTTTATCCATATCGAGTTGGGGGGGCGTTGGCGTACTATTTTTGCTTAGCTCCCACACCTTTCCAATTTCCTCGTGGAGGTCGTGGTTTTCTTGAGAGGCAGACGTCCATTCTTTTAGCTGCCGTCGTTGGTCAGCAGAGAGTTGGCCGGTCAGGCTCTTAAAAATAAGGCTGTAAATTTTATTCTCAGACATATGGAGTAGTATTCAGATTCTCTATAATAAAGACAAAGTTAGCGCTCTGTAACCCTTATACCGGCCACTGGAAAAGTGAAAAAATAAACATTCCGTGTCGGATATGAGGGAGGACTTGCTTTCGCAAAAATTTGAGGGCCTTTGTAATCTGGCTTTCCACCGTTTTCACAGAGATGCCCAATTGTTCGGCAATCTCTTTATTACTAAGGTCTTCAAATCGGCTGAGTGTAAAAACAATTCTACACCTTTCGGGCAATTCGCTGATACTTTCTCTGATAAAGGCTTCCAGATCTTCAGCTTCCAGCTTTTGAAGTGTTTGTTCATCCAAAATGTTGAGACGGTCTACCTCTTCGTAGTTTTTGTTTCCGTGTTTGCTTTTGAGGTAGTTGATGGTGTGATTGATCGTAGCTCGCTTCAAATAGTTTTTAAGCGAGGAGTTTATGCTGATCGTTTGGTGATTTTCCCATAGTTTGAGCAATACTTCCTGTGCAATGTCTTTTGAAACATCTTCTTTTTGACAAATATTAAAAGACGTACCTACCATCATTGGATAATACTGATGGAAGATTTGTTTGATAGCTTGATCAGGGCGTTGCGCAAGAAGTTGCTTGAGTTCGTCGTCTAAGGGCATTAATTCAGTATTATGATTCGGCTGATTTTTACAGACAGTGCATTTTACGTGCTTACCATTATTAGAATGATGATCACGTATTTGCCGTCAGACTCCTGATAAACTTACAAAAAAAATTGGCGACTCATTTATATTTTTAAGGATATCATCTTGATTTCATTGCTAAAATGGCCCCATTGGATAGGAATAGGCAAATCGAAACAACAGGAATACCCTAAAACTGGTAGAAAAATTAATTTTTTTTCAAAAAATGCATGTTACACTCAGGGTGATTTTTTGTAATATATAAATATTTGGCATTAATGGAGAAAGTGTCAAAATGACGAAAAGGTGATCTGCGGAAGCACTTGGTTAGCAGTGAGTTAGAGATGTAGGTTTTACACTTTTTTTATTTTGATACTGGACTTTTTTATAGCAATCATGTATCTTGCCTGTGTGAACAAACCTGTAATACCTACCAAAAGACTAAGCACACTTCCCAATCTCAAAACAGAGAGAACAAGTAAATCCGTTTAAACCTCTCAACACTTAAAATTTTTTATTGAAAAAAAACAATAGCGCAAAACGCTGTTCTTTAACTTTTTATAAATTCTTTTTAAGAATATTTTAAAAAAGTTACTGTGTTTGATAATAATTTGGAGAGAGAGAAAGTTAATTAGGTGTATTGTTGATCATGTGTGGCAATAAGGATAAAAGGCCAAACTACTTAGCGTGTAAAAAAAGTACAAATCTCCCTTGGGCCTACTTCTTTATATCATGATTGCAGAACTTCCTTTCCTTCGAAATCAAATTTCAGTATCCATCTAAGTTCAGTATTTGAGTCGTTTGATCAGTCTGCTTCAGCTGTAAGCTGATTGATGGAAACAGCATGAGACAAAATTACGCACTTTTCAGGTGCTCCCTATACCTGAATTGAATATTAAGCTTCTCAATGCACTTCCATTCCGATCAAACTTTAACATTTAAGTACATTCAGGTAACCCCTGCTTGCATGGGATATCTGTATCAAAACATGAGATTAAAAACAAATTTGCGTCCGTATTTCGCGTAAGCGTACATACGTGGCGGGAGTAGCTAACTACATAAACCGATTAAGTAATGAGAAATTCACTTTACGTCTTGATGGCGCTTTGCCTGTCATTTGCCTATGCTATGGCACAATCTAGCGCAGAACCAAAAAAACCGATTAATCTTGTTGAGCAGGCTAAAATTTCAGCCACTCCTTTTACAACTTACACGCCTGTAAAAAAGTCTAGTAATCAGGCTACTAATGCGGCTTTCCGCAACGAAACTTCTGACTACACACTGCT
>JALEHC010000336.1 GCA_022763215.1 Saprospiraceae bacterium | reverse complement strand
TCGCAGATTGGATTGATAAAGACATTAGCCTGTCCAAAACAAGTTCGCAAAGAGACATTATCAATAACAAAATCATTGCCGTTGCCAACCCCTGCATGATTACGAAGTGCCACAATCACAGAAGTCTGGCCTGCTTGTGTTTCAAAAGTAAATCCATGATGGTGCCAGGTGGAGTCATTGAGAATGCCGCCTGTATTGTATGCTGCCGGGATAGCCTCAAGGAGCTCTCTGTTGGTACCCACCGGAGCAACGACAAAGTCGATATCTGGCAAAATAGAAGTACTAAAATTGCCAAAAGGCCCAAAATAGCGAGAGAGCACATTTATGAAATCTGCTGAAAACTGATACGATGTATTTTCACAAAGTCCAGTTATTTCCGTTTGGTAAAAAATACCTCTTTGATCATCTGCATTGATCAACATGAAATAATCTTCCGGATTTTCACTTTGGTCTTGCAATTGAATCCAGGCGGTATCTGGAAAATTTCCTGCCCCCGGATCAAAATACAGTTGATTAAGAATACTATAATTACCATCTATCTGAAACGAATCCGTTGTATAATTATAAGTTGTGACACCTGCTGGTAATGCTGGTCCAACAGTATCCACACCAGAGCCAAAGTTGCCGTCTGGAATCAGTTCAGGGCCAAGCAAGCCATTACAAATTGGGCCCGTTTGAGCTATTGGATTTGTATAACAATCTTCGATTGGGCTAAAGTCGAAAAGAATAGGTTCGGAAAGCGCACTACAAGCGATATTGGCTAAGTTGGCTTCTGATTCTGCCACCAAAGCACGGTATTGAGCCTGATAAGGCAGTGAATTAATCACTAAAAAAGTATCCGTACTCGGAGTACCCGTATTTTCCCAGTTATTGCCGCCATCCAGCGAAAGCTGCCACTGAATAATCGGGTCATCAAGTCCAGGGCCTATGCCAATGCTGATTTCAGCCGGATCACCCGGGCAGTATGGGCCTTCTGCAACTGCACCTGTTTCCACCTCCGGGCCACAAGCCAGAAATGAAATATTGTCGAGTGCAAGGTCATTGCCGATACCTCCAGGAGCATTATTGAGCAGGGTAAGGGTTACTTCCGAAACGCCTGGTGCCGTTGTAAATGAAAAACCATAAGTATGCCATTGGCCATCCTGCGGAACATTACCTGTCGAGTAAAGCGTGAGGCCATCAATCTGAAAATCGACCAATGGTTGAATACGTTGTACACCAATTGGTTCGACTACATTAATGACATCCACAGAAAATTCGTAATTCGTATTTTCACATACATCTACGGTACGCTGAAAAAATGCACCCGGCTGTACCGTTGCATTTACGACCATCATATAACCCTCCGGATCAGCACTATTATCGCCTGTATTGATCCAACCATTGAGGGCAAAATCGCCCCATGAAGTTGTATTATTGGTAATTGTATAGTCTCCGTCAGACGGAGGTGGATCAGTTGTATAAATATAGCCAGGAGCAAAGCCTGGATCGAATTCGAGTGTATTACTTTGGCCACTTCCAAAATCACCATCAGGGAGGATATTTTCACCTCTCAAACCACTACAACGATCATCGAGATCAACGATAGAGGACGCACAAACATCAATATCATTAAATGTAGGAATCACCTCATTGGAAATGATGGTGCATGTATTCAGCACAATATTGGAGTCGGCGTTAGCGACTAGTGCCCGATACCGAGCTAGATAAGGAACGGATGCAATTTGCAGGGTATTATTGGTAGTCGCCGAACCAAAATTTGTCCAGTTATTCCCTTCGTCCAGTGATATCTGCCATTGGATGAAAGGATTGCTGTAGTCAGGGCCAACATTAATTTCCAGTTGTAGGGTGTCATTTGGGCAATGGGGCGTTGGATTGAGTTCTTCGGCGGTCACATCAGGGCCGCATGCTCGAAGAGCGATATTATCGACTGCAAATACATTTTCATTAGCGGCAATAGTATTAGAGCGTAGCTGAAGCGTAAAGTCTTGTTCGCCTACAGCCGTTTGATAAGTTGTGGCGAAGGTATGCCAGTTTTCATCTTGTGGAAGCGCTCCGGTAGAAAATATTTCGAGTCCATTGATCAGGAAACTGATATCCGGATTGGTATTTGAAGGAGCTGTGTTGTTGAGAATATTAATAAAATCGGCAGAAATTTCGAAGGCATTATTTTCGCAAACATCAAAAGTTTGTTCGAAGAAAACACCCGTTGTTTCAGCTGCATTGACGAGCATCATATAAGACATGGGCTCGGAGCCATTATCTGTTGTATTGATCCAGTTGGGGTTAATATTCCACGGTTGGGTATCATTGGTATAGACGAGGGTGCCATCCGGTGGTGGTGCAGAGGAGCTGAACACAAAGTCCACTGCGAAGCCAGGATCAACGGCAAGTAAGCTGTCGCTGCCCGTTCCGAAGTCCCCTTGCGGGAAAAAATTAGTGCCCACGTTTCCGTTACAACTAATTAAAAAGCTGAGTGCATGTTGCTGGCGTTGGTCCAGATTAGTCTGAACGGTGATTTGTGCCAAAAGATAAACTGCACTAGCGAAAAGCGGAAATAGAAAGTTCCTTGGTGTCATGATGTATTTGATTGCCTTTAGTCATTAAAAAAGGGTAGCGTTGTTCAGGAGTTTCGTTGTGTGAGGTGGATGTTTGCTATATTCAATGACAAATATCGGCCAATCGGGAGAGGAATGGGTGTAAAATCTATGAGTGACCAAATTTAAGAATTAAGTGGTCAAAAAAGAGCATAAATTGGTAAAACGCTCCTTTTTTTAGGAAGTCTCTTGGTCGTTTAGTTTTTTCATTTCTTCTTCCTTTTTCATCTCTTCTTCATGATCTTGAATTCGATCGGTAATTTTTTGAACAATCTTAAATTCACTAAGAAATACCCTGGCGACTACGCGCAGCACGGTATAGGTTGGGATGGCGAGTACCATGCCCGTAATACCACCAATTTGGGCCCCCATAAGTATGATGATGAAAATTTCGAGTGGGTGTGCCAGCACACTGCTGGAAAAAATAAATGGCTGCAAAATGAAATTATCCAATAATTGAACCGTAGCAAACACAATAAGCACGCGGGTAAGAAGTGGTAAAATTTCATTATAAAAATCGGCATCCAAATTGGAAGATATCGTAATAAAGGCACCAAACAGTGCGCCAATAATGGGGCCAAGGTAGGGTATAACATTAATCACCCCAGCAAAAAAGCCAATTAGGAGTGCATTTTGGATTCCCATCATACTCAAGAAAAAGGACACATAGACGGTTATAATCGAAATTTGTAACAGAATACCTCCAAAATAACGCGTCAATAAATGACTGATAGAATCTACAGAGTTGATGACTTCTTTTTCATATTTGTTGGGAGCCAGTGCCAGAAGGAAGTTCAGAAATAAGCCTTTTTCCTTGAGGAAGAAAAAGGTAATAAAGACAATTGAAAAGATAGAAATAAAGATACTTCCTGCCGTAGACAAAAGAAAACCAAAAAAATTACCCACAAACTCCGTATTAAAGCTATTTGCGAGGGTTTCATTAAGTCTGTTTTCCATCTGGTGTGGGTCCCAGTTGATGTTTTTACTCAATAACCAGTCTTGAAGTTGCTGTATCGGTTCTTCCAGTGCCCCTGATAGGGCCGCATAGTCAACGCCAGCAAGGTTATTGGCTTGTTCGACAATCAAAGGAACAAACATAACAAACAAAAAGACCAGGATGATAAAATAGGTGAGCAAGGTGAGCATTGCACTAAAGGTAGGCCCCATGCGGTATTTGCCGACTTTAATCCGTTGCTGAAAGAATCGCATCAAGGGTTGGCCAACCATGGAAAGTACCCAAGCTATAAGTACATAGGTGACAATCTGACTAAAGGTATAAATCAGTAGTGCAACCAACAGAAAGGAGACGAGAACAGCAAAATAACGGCTAATGTTTTTCATTTGGAATAACTGAACATTTGAAAGACTAATTCGTAGAATAAATGTATCCTAATCTACGTGGCAGAACAAAATAAAGTGAAAGAAAAAGTATTCTCATTGAAAATGTCTACACTTTTTCAAGTGAGCAATTCATTTTCTTCAACAAAATTGTTGAGCCATTTTTTTAGTAAAATTTAGAAAGTCAAGGTTTAATAAGTTAGCGAATCTCATCTTTTAAGTGAGAAGGGGCAATAATTAGACCATGAATGGACATAAAATCCATAATATCTAAAAATTGTCAAAAAATTAGTTAATTTGAGGTCTTATTAAGAGGCCTAAGTGATAATTATAGCCTTTGATTTTCGCAATTTTTGAGTAACAACAATCGCATTACTACATGGCTTTGTCAAGAAAAATCCTTTTGGTCGAAGATAATATGGCTGATGTTGAGCTTGCGAAATTAGCATTCGAATCTGTTGCTAACGACCTTGAAATCAAACATTTATTAGATGGTGAAGCGCTCATGAATTTCTTGGGCGAAGAAGCTTCTGATAATATTGGCTTGATTTTATTAGACCTCAATATGCCGCGAATGAATGGTATCGAAGTTTTGGAAAAACTAAGTGTAGATACCGATCTCAAAAAACTGCCAGTTGTCGTTTTCACGTCTTCTAATCATCAAGCAGATATCAAAACCTGTTATGAGCTTGGCGCAAATGCGTATGTCAATAAACCCATTGATTTTTCGGAGCTCGAAAAAACAGTAGACACCATTGTACAGTTTTGGGTCAACATCAATGTCAAACCACATTTTAGTCGTTCGTAGTTTTTCCCTCTTTCTTCAGAAACGCTATATTCCTTTTCAAACCAGCAAATTTAGTACGTTTAACAGCTGATTTCCTGAATACTTCGCGGAAGACCTCTTCGGTGAGTTCTATCCAGTCTTTTTCTTTCATTTCTAACAAGTCAGGGTGTGGTTCAAAGGCTTCTTCTTTGTGCTTATGTGCAAAACGATTCCAAGGGCAAACTTCCTGACAAATATCACAACCAAACATCCAATTGTCCATTTTTCCTTCAAAAGCCTCTGGGATTTTGTCTTTCAATTCAATGGTAAGGTAGGAAATACATTTACTGCCGTCCATGAAGTAGCCTTTCGGCGAAATAGCATCAGTTGGGCAGGCATCTATGCAACGTGTGCAAGTACCGCAGTAGTCCTTCATCGGGCCATCTGCTTCGAGTGGCAGGTCGATGATCAGTTCTGCCAAAAAAAAGTAGGAACCGGCTTTGGGGTGAATCAAAAGTGTGTTTTTTCCGACCCATCCGTTGCCACTTCTTTTGGCCCAATCACGCTCAAGTACTGGTGCAGAGTCTACAAAACACCGACCATTTACTTCTCCGATTTTTTGTTGGATGAAGTCTGTCAAAGCATAAAGCTTTTTCTTGATAACCTGATGATAATCTTTCCCAAAGGCATATTTGGAAATTTTAGGTGCATCCGGATCTTTTTGACTTTCCGGCGTGTAGTAATTGTAAAGCAGGCTAATGACGGTTTGAGCACCTGGAACAAGCTTAGTGGGATCTACGCGTTTGTCGAAATGGTTTTCCATATACTGCATCTTGCCGTGGTATTGCTGGTTGAGCCATGCTTCGAGGCGGCGTGCTTCTTCTTCCATGAATTCAGCTTTGGCAATACCGACATACTGGAAACCTAAGCGGTAGGCCTCTTCTTTTATCATTTTGGTATGTAAAACCGTATTTGACATGCGGCAGCTTGGTTTTTATCAATTAAAGCTACAGGAATTTCTATTTAGGAAGTACTAAGCTAGCTGTGGGTTCGATTATCTATATAAAATTTTTATCTTAGTTCTAATAAAATAAAACACAATATATCCATAGTAATTGGATATTACACTCATCCGTATTTCCAATGTTCCCCTTAAGCTTATTGTCATTCCTGGTTTTTGACAAGAGTATATATCATTTCCTCAATAGCGATTAGCAGGAATCTATTTGTTTTGATCTGGTAGCATTAATAATGCCTTATATATGAAAGAGAATGCCCGTTCTACATCGGTAACATCCGAACATGTTTTGCATTTGGTGAAAACCCTAAATGAGGCTCTTCTTATTCTGCTTAATACAGAAGATAAGCAACAAGCGCTCAGGAATGCGCTTATAAAAATGGGGGTAGTTACTCATAGTGCTGGCGTGTTTTTGCAGAAAGATGCTCCGTCATCTACCTATGCTCTTATACACAGAGAATCATTTTGGGAGGAAGAAACAAGCGCTACTTCTGTTGCTGATTTTTCTACGCAATACAAAATCGAAATAGCAACGGGAGGACAATTAATATTCGCGCAAAATTCTGACCAGTATCAATGGACAGAAGCAGAAAAGGAGGTGATGCAGTCTTTTGCGATCACTTTAGGCACTTTTCTCCAAAAAAACAAGTCAGGAGTAGCGGATTTTGAATATGCCAGAAGAGTTGTAGATACAATTCCGAGCTTGGTGTATGTAAAAGACCGAAAAGGCAATTTCAGAATGGTCAACAAAGCGGTTTGCGATGCCTACGGCATAGAAGAGGCTGATTTGATAGGTCGTTCGAATGAAGATTTTTACCCTAATAAAGATCAGTTTGAGCTATTTCGAAAATGGGAAACTGAAGTTTATGAAACCGGTCAGATGCAGGTCCATTACCTGGAACTTGCATTGTCTGACGAAATGAAACTTTATGTACAGTGTGTCAAGAAGCCTATTTTTAATGATAAAGGCGAAGTAGATGGTATACTTGGCGTAATAAATGATCTGAGTTATCAAAAGGAAATTGAGCAAAGCATACTAGATCAAAAATATCTATCGGATAGCATTACCAAAATTATACCGGACACCATCCTGATTATTGATGTTGAGCAAATGGAGTTGGTATCTGCGAATGTAGAACAATCTTTTTTGGGTTGGGAAATAAAAAGTTTGGAGCATCCGCTACAATTTTTCAAGGAAAAAATTCATCCGGAAGATTATCCTGAAGCCATCAGCAATTTATTTCGCTCAGCAGCTGCATCTGAAAATAATGAAGTGCTTGAAGCGGAAGTTCGTATTCAAAATAAAGAAGGTGACTGGCATTGGTACAAAGAGCGGTTGAGGGTTTTTTCCAGAAATGAAAAAGGCGAAGCTACCACATTTTTGATGGTACTTCAGGACATCAATAATGATAAGCGGAGCCGTGAACGTTTGGCAGAAAGTGAACAACGATATCGTGATTTTATAGAGTACAGTTCTGATGGGATTTATTTTTCTGTGTGTGGAAAAGACGGAATTTCCATTGATTTACCAATAGCAGAACAGGTCAAAGCATTTTATGAAAATAACTACATAGAGGAGTGTAATCTGGCTTTCGCCAAAATGTATGGATATGAAAAAGTAGAAGATATCACGGGGCAGCCAACTTACCAGCTTCACGAAGGCCACTTTGAAGATTATAATGTGGAGGCGGTAAAGGCATTTTTGGAAAATGGCTTTCGATCGCATAATGTTGAAACGATAGAAACATCACTTGATGGAGCGTATAAACATTTTCTGAATAACGCAATCGGCATTGTAAGAGATGGCCACCTGGTAGGCGTTTGGGGGACTCAACAAGACATTACAGAGCATAAAAAAGCCGAAAAAGCCCTAAATGAGAGTCAGGAAAGAATGGACATGGTGGTCAAAGGAGCTAATCTGGGAATTTGGGATTGGGATATCAAAAGTGGTGAAGTCGCCTACAATAAATATTGGGCAGAAATGCTGGGATTTCAATTAGAAGAATTGGCTCCGAATCTTGAGACTTTCTTGGAACTGATTCACCCGGATGATCGAGGTACGGTCTGGGGACTGGTACAGCACCATATTAATTATAAAACCTCTCATTTTGAAGGTGAATTCAGGATGCGGACGAAAGATGGTGATTGGAAGTGGATTTATGACCGTGGAAGAGTAATGGTTTGGGGGGATAACGAAACTCCGCTTCGTGCACTAGGTACTCACATGGATATTACGGATCGGAAGAAAGCGGATGTCGCATTGCGCGAAAGCGAAGAATTTTTTAGAAATCTGTTTGAAGAAAGTCCATTGGCAATTGCTTTTGTGAATATGGAAGGAGGGATATTCAGAGTGAACGAGCAGTTTTGTAAAATGCTTGGCTATGATAATGATCAAATTATTGGGAAGGAGCTTACTGAGTTTTACTTTGAAGAAGAAGATATTTTCCACGTATTGGCAGGCGAAGCTGAAAAACAAGATAAAAGCCGTATTCGCTTTGAAAAGCAAATGCGTGGCAACAACGGTCGTCCGGTATGGGCACGAGTAGCGATGGGTTTTATTGAAGATACCGATGGTAACTTCAAGCATATCATTTGCATGGCGGAAGATATAACAGACCGGGTACAGGCTCAGCATGGTTTGTCAGAAAGAGAAGAATTGAACCAAGCTATTTTGAAAGCACTGCCAGATTTGAAATTTAGAATTAACAGAGCTGGTATGTTTTTGAGTTATTATGCCTCTGAGCAAGAGGATAGCAATCTGTACACCTTACCTGAAGAATTTTTAGGCCGTAATATTCAAGAAGTTTTACCTGCATATATATCCTCAGCAGCTATTTACAATACCAATTTGGCTATTCGGGACAAGGAAGTGAAAACCTTTGAATATATGCTTCCGGACGGTGATGTCATTAATTTTTTTGAAGCTCGAATAAGTGCCATAAATGACAATGAAGTCATTATAGTTGTTCGTAATATAACGGCTTTAAAAAATGCGCAAAATAGCCTACAAGAGAAGCTCAAGGAACTAGATGTCAAAAACAAGCAGTTGAAAGAGTACATTGATTCAAATATGCAGTTAGAGAACTTTGCCTACATTGCCTCGCATGATTTGCGGGAGCCGGTACGTACGATGCGGAGCTTTGCACAGTTACTAGATCAAAAATATCGAGATAAACTGGATGAATCTGCTTCAAAGTATATTCGATTTATAATTGAGAGTGCAGATCATATGAATCGTCTGATTCAAGATTTGTTGACTTATTCGAGAATTGATACTGAGGAGCACGAAATCACCGATGTTGATTTGAGCAGTACCATAGAATTTGTGTTGCGTGGGCTAAAAGAGTTGATTAACGAAAAGCAGGCAGTTATTTCTGTACCAGAAAATTTACCTGTAGTAGAAGCTAACAAGACCAAGATGGAGCAATTGTTCCAGAACTTGATCAATAATGCTATCAAGTTTCACAAGCAGGGGCAGTCGCCCAAGATTGAAGTTATGTGGAAAGAATTGGAAGCACACTGGGAATTTCGAATAAAAGACGACGGCATTGGTATTTCACCTGAATTTTTTGATAAGATATTTGTGTTGTTTAAAAAGCTACATCGTCGTGGCGAGTATCAGGGAACAGGCTTGGGCTTAGCTATTTGCAAAAAAATAATTGAACAGCATCATGGTCGCATTCAAGTAGAGTCGATGCCTGATTTAGGAACTACCTTTATATTTACAATTCGAAAAAATCTGAAGTCGCATGAAGCAGAAGCTTAGCATCATGAAGCAATATCTCCAGCTTTTAGCGAAAGCGGACTATGAAGCTCTGATGGAGTTATTTTCTGCGGAAGCAGTGGTTTATTCTCCGGTATATGGTGAAAAACTGGCAAGTGATTTCTATCGGGAATTATTTGAGGATACGACTGCGTCTATCCTGCGTTTTCAGGAAGGATTTGTCAATGAAGCCAGCAATAGCAGTAGTTTGTATTTTACTTATACTTGGAAAATGGCAAATGGTGAGACCTATACCTTTGACTGTGTAGACATTTTTCAATTTGACGAAAGTCAAAAAATCACTTCACTTCGTATCATATACGATTCTGCGGGCGCAAAGGAAGCCTTGTCGAAATAGCGGCTGAACGATCCACTCCGGATCTTGTTGGATGTTAAGTGTAATCTTCACAGAAGCATTCAAATGATATGAGTTTACTCGAATTTCGGAAAGAAGGCATTTATTGTCCACAAGCGGATGTGTATATTGATCCGTGGCGGCCGGTCAAAAGAGCATTGATCACGCATGGCCATGCAGATCATAGTCGTTGGGGGCATCAATATTATTTATGTACGACCTCGGCCATGCCAGTCATCCGGTATCGGCTTGGCGATATTAATGTGGAGACGATTGACTATGGTGAAAAGAAGTCGATACATGGTGTACAATTTTCCTTTCATCCGGCAGGACATATATTAGGTTCTGCCCAAATCAGAATTGAGTACAAAGGTGAAGTGTGGGTGGTATCTGGAGATTACAAAATCGAGGATGACGGATTTGCGGAAGCATACGAACCTGTGCAATGTCATAGCTTTATTACCGAATGTACATTTGGTTTGCCTATTTATAAATGGAAGCCCCAACAAGAAGTATTTGATGACATCAACAGCTGGTGGCAAAAGAATAAGGAAGAAGGCAAAGTGAGTGTATTATCGGGGTATTCATTGGGAAAAGCACAGCGAATTATCCAGCATTTGGATACTTCGATTGGGCAAATATACACCCATGGAGCAGTAGAGAATGTCAATGAAGTGATTCGATCACAAGGCGTCAAATTGCAGGATACGATAAGAGTACATCAAGGGCTTAACAAAAAAGATTACATCGGAAATATGGTGATTTGTCCACCATCAGCAATGGGATCAGCCTGGATAAAAAAGTTTAAATCAGCTTCGCTGGGTGTGGCATCGGGTTGGATGATGCTGAGAGGAGCGCGGCGGCGGCGAGCAGCAGATCGCGGGTTTGTATTATCCGATCATGTGGACTGGGAAGGATTGAATACGGCGATAGAAGCTTCCGGTGCAGAACGCATATTTGTGACGCATGGTTACACAGACATTTTCCGGCGATGGTTAGCCGAGGAAGGCTACGATGCTCAGATTGTCGAAACCGAATACGAAGGAGAGCTTACGGAAATGTCTGACAAAACCGATTCAAACGAGGAAGAATGAAGCAATTTGCCAAGCTATTTACAGCACTAGATCAGACGACAAAAACGAATGCTAAAGTGGAGGCCTTGGCTCAGTTTTTTCGCGAAAGCGAGCATGACCAAGACAAGTTGTGGACCGTAGCCATATTATCGCATCGTAGACCCAAACGAACGGTCAATACCACTTTACTTCGGCATTGGGCTTCGGAAGAAGGCAGCATTCCATTGTGGCTTTTTGAGGAAAGTTATCATGTGGTGGGAGATTTGGCGGAGACCATAGCACTGACTTTACCACCTGATTTTGAAGAACAAGATCAATCGCTGACTTACTGGATTGATTTCATCAAGTCGTTGGGTAAACTGGAGGAAGAAGAAAAGCGAGAGAAGGTAAAATGGGCTTGGCGACAACTCAATTATGCAGAACGCTTCATTTTTAACAAGTTGATTACGGGTGGATTTCGAGTGGGGGTATCCCAAAAACTAATGGTACGGGCTTTGGCCCAATATACCGGCATTGAAGAAAATACGTTGGCACACCGATTGATGGGAGATTGGACGCCTGATGATACTACTTTCCATGATTTGATTCTTTCCTCTGATCCGATGGAAGACTTGTCGAAGCCATATCCATTTTACTTGGCGTATGCACTAGACGAGGGGCCTGAGGATTTGGGGGCACCTGAGGAATGGCAAGCGGAGCGAAAATGGGATGGAATCAGGGGGCAATTGATTGTTCGGGGCGATGAATTATTTGTTTGGTCGAGGGGTGAAGAATTGGTCACAGATAAATTTCCGGAATATGCAGTTTTGGCTGAGAAGTTACCAAATGGGACGGTACTAGATGGAGAGATTTTACCATTCAAAGATGGACGTCCATTGTCTTTTAATTTGTTGCAGACTCGGATTGGGCGAAAGAATATCACCAAAAATATACTGAAGAAAGCGCCGGTTATTTTGATGGCTTATGACTTGCTGGAATGGGAAGGGCAGGATATTCGGCAAAAGCCGATGGAAGAGCGGCGAAAGCTGTTGGAATACGCGGTTGCGCAATGCAATGAGGAAGTATTGATGTTATCGGAGCGTTTGCAATTCGACAATTGGGAGGCTTTAGCCGAGGAGCGGGATAAATCGCGAGAATATGATTCGGAGGGGATTATGCTGAAGCGAAAGGACTCTCCGTATCGATCGGGCCGTAAGCGAGGAGATTGGTGGAAATGGAAGATTGATCCGATGATGATAGATGCGGTAATGATTTATGCGCAAAGGGGCCATGGGCGACGAGCGAATTTGTATACGGATTTCACTTTTGCGGTTTGGGATGGCGATTTGTTGGTTCCATTTACGAAAGCTTATTCTGGTTTGACGGACAAAGAATTTCGAGAAATTACGGCTTGGGTACGCAAACATACGGTCGAACGTTTTGGGCCGGTTCGGAGTGTTACTCCGCATCATGTTTTTGAAATTGCATTTGAGGGTATTCGGGCTTCTAATCGGCATAAATCGGGGGTGGCTTTGCGTTTTCCACGGATTAATCGTTGGCGAAAGGATAAACCGAAAGAGGAGGCGAATACATTGGCCGATTTGAAGGCGTTTTTGAATGCTTAGGGGGCTACCCCACCGCCTTTGGCGGTTATGGGGTCGGGCTGATGCCATCCCTAGCCCTGCTCACTTCGTTGCGCCGGGCTCGTCGGGCGTTGCCCGGCTCGCTTGTGGTGGGACGTTTTTTGACTCGCGGGCTCGTTTTGGGGTTTTGGACGAGTTGGGGGGGACACGTTGGTCGCCCCCTACGGGATGATGGTGGTGATGGATTGCCATGATTGGCGGAAATCTTGGCCGATGGTGTCGGGCCAATTGATATCTTTTCTTTTGATGATGGTTTGGTATAATTCTTTTTGTTGTCGTGATAAAATATGATCAATTTTTTGGCCCTTACCTATTAATGCATTGGCGCGGGTCCGTTGGGTGCGGGTCATTGGTAAAAAACGGTATGGCGTTTTGGATAAATAATATTTGGGTTCTCGATCTGGGCGAAATGATTTTTGATGGGATACGGCATTTTGGCCAACAACCTGGGCCGCTTCTTTTTTCTGATCGGCTTGGTTAATGTATACATGGTTGGCTACATTTTGTTTTTTTGCCTTTTGGGTTAATTCGGTAAGACTAATTTTTAATGGATCGTATGAAACCGTTACGACTTCGCGGCTATCCATAAAACCCGGTTTGGTATCGATAACGCCATCAATTGCGCCTAATGCTCCTTCTCCTGTCCAAAAACAATACATGGAAAAATGGACCTGCTGGGTACCGGTAAGATCGGCCCGTAATTCTTCTTCTAACAATATCAAATATTGGGGAACGACTTTATTTTGTAAATCAATGGCCTGGATCATTCCTTGCACCAAACCAAGGGCTGAATAATTTCCACTAATTCTGGGAATAATATCTCTTCTGGAATCGTCAACTATACGCACGACGGGATTATTCCAGGCCGGTTCTTTAAAATATTGAAGGGTTTGGGCATCGGCTCCTTGTTTGTTGTTATAAATCGCTAAGGGCACAAAATGGGTTTCGATGGTTTCAACGATAAGCGGATGTTGTAACACTTGTTGGCCATAATTTCGACAGGTAGAACAGCCTGGGACTTCCTGAAATAAGATAAGGATGGCTTTACCGGTGGTTTTGGAGAGGGCTTGTGCATTGGATAATTTGCGGTTCCACTGTACATCTCCCAATTCGATAGGTTGTGTTGCAAAGGTGGCCGCGCCAACAAATAAAAATGAAATGGTATATATCAATTTTTTCATGGTTGAAATTATTTTGATCCTATAACCACTATATTAAGAAAGATGGTATAGATGTGCTTGGGATTTTGGTGGAAATGTTGGGGTGGGGACTTACAAATACTATTTTTATTTGATGATACGGCAAAAGTTATTTGCCTGGTTTACAAGTGCGTTATTTTTTTATATTAATTTAACCAATGTGTTTTGTGCTTTAGTCTGATAATTCTGTATTTTAGCAGAAATGAATTTTGCTAAATAAAAGATAGGCATAATTTCTGCCTATAAAAATTAAAATTAATAGAATTATCTCCTATCCCTTGAGCATTGAAGTATTATTTGGTTTTTAATCGTAAATACCTCAAACATTGGATTATTTAAGAGACATTTTGGAAGTTTTTCCAGCTTTAGAAGATTTGGTTTGGATATATTCACCTTACTTGATAGGTATAGGCATGCTAGTTTTAGGGCTTCCAGTCATAGGGTATTCTTTTAGAAAGGGAGTGAAATTCGAAGAACCATCGAAAAACACAAGAGTATTAATTGGTGGAATTCTTTCTATTGGAGGCATTATGGTCCTTTATACTACTAATCAGGCCTCCAAGGAAGAATGCATGTTTATTTATCAATTAGATTTAGGTGTAAAGTCAGTATTACTTCTTGTCTTGGGACTTAGTCTAATTTTTATTTCAATTTTTACATTCTTTTTCAAAGAGAAATATTTTCCAAATCATTTTCTTCATAAACCAGAACTCATAGTATTATTTTTAGCAGGGGTTGTCTTAATAGCTTCTTGTTTACCGATAGGTATATATAAGCAATTTAAACCTTTAGATAGAGCAGAACTTCAAATAAAGTTAAATGAATTAGCCAACTCGAAAGGTAATAAAAAGCTAAGGGAACAAATTGATTCTTCTTTTATCAATGTTTCAGGGAACTTTAAACTAAAAAGAGATATTAAAATAAAGAATTTACAAGAAGAAAGAATATCATCTTTTTTAGATAGATTAGAAAATTCTATTTACACAGATTCTATAGAAATTAGGACTTTAAGATACAATAATGAATACTGTAAATATGAAGATTTGACTTTTTTTATGGAGATAAAAAGTGAGGTAGAAATATCTTTAAATATACTGGCAAAGAGCAAATACAAACAAAATCAATCTTTTCTTGAGCAAATGAGATTTTTTGAGGAGCAATGCGAATTCATTGAATATTTTCCAAATCTTAGGAAGAGGCAAATAAAATTTAGAGAAACTATGCAGTTTCTAACTTTGTTAAATTCCCGTGAGTTTAAAGGAGTTAAAGTTATTGATTACAGTATTTCACCAACTAGTGGTAAAATCACAAACCTAAGTTATTCAATATGAAAGAGATCTACATTTTAATAATGTTTCCTTTTTTAATATGTCAGTTTAATGATGCTGATGAAGTTCTTAAGAATGAATCAAATAATCATAAAGATCATCTTAATCTATATGTTATTACGGAAAACTTGGGGATTGATCCAGATTTAGAAGATTTAATTAATTATAATGTCGAGGAATTTTTGATTAATCTTGAAGATATTGGTACAAGAACCAAGCGAACAGAAAGAAGAATGGATTTAGAAGATTTAACAACAGGGATGTTTTTTGTTGGGTCTAAGATTGAAGTATCGAATGCAAATAATGTTATTGTATTTAATGGAACAATTAGAGAGTATTTTGATAGATATGAAAGACTTGAAAAAAAATATGGTTTAATAAAGTTAAACCTTAAAAACCTAGGGGTTCTCTCCCTTGATGATTACGGGAGAAGAATCGTAGAGAAAGAATTAGGAAGAGATGAGTTTGATTATCTTAAGGCTATATGTCAGTATGAACAGACATTTTTAGGAGTTGGCATGTCAGGAGAATACAAAGATATAACTATTAAGAATATTGAGGTGTTTGCGTGGCAAAGTAGAGGTGTATGGGAAGTTAAATTTAGAAATATATCAGTAGTTGAAACAAAAAGACAATGATTTTTAGATTCCTTATCATTTTTATTTTTTTTCTAAGTGTTTCTAGGTCTAATAGCCAAAATAGCAATAGTGCTCCTTGGTTAAAAAATATTGAGGATTTTTTAATCATTACAAATAATGTGATCGAATCAAATATTATTTCAGATGAAGATTATAAATATTTGAAAAATGAATACCTAGATAAGGTATTCATAAATGAAAATGCTACAATTGGACTTATTTTCAGATATGCAGAGAAAAAAGGGAAGGCAACCACTAATTCAATAAAGCTTTTGAAATTCATAAATAATGTTAATAAATACCCACAATCTTCTTTTTCAATCGATCTTTCAAAAGCAATCTTTACAAAAATAGGATTTTTCCCTGAAGTTAATCTTAGCGATAAAAATAGAACTCGTTTAAGTAGGGTTGATGCTAATGCCACAACAATCATCAATATAAATTTTGAGAAGTGCAAGGGACAAAAGATCGCCTTTTCAATCCCAATGAGAATTAACTTTTTTTGTTATTGGCAATTAGGAAGGTTGAAAAGTAGGATATTTTCTATGAAAATAATTAATGAAGATGATCCAGATAACGACGGTTTTCTAACAAACGATGATTTTAATCCCGATCTGTGTCCCTTCACAAATGGAGTCGTGAAAGGATGTTTAGACTGGGATGGAGACGGATTTCATAATGGTAACGGTAAATGGGAAAATTTATCTACTTGGGACGATCAATGTCCGTTTATACCTGGTCTAGCTAACGGTTGTCCAGACCAGGATGGAGACGGAATTGCGGATAAAGATGAGTCTAATTCTTGCATAGGAATAGCCGGAGATAAAATAACAGGGTATTATCAAGATTCATTTTACGGATGCCCAGACACTGATAGAGATAATGTGCCTGATTATTTAGATAAATGTCCAGACACTTACGGTGAGATCGACTCGGTTAATGTAAATTTAAATGGCTGCCCAAATATTGATAGAGATTCATTAAATGACCTAGTTGATTTATGCCCTTGCCATGTGGGGGAATTAGAAAATAATGGGTGTCCTGATGCAGATGGAGATGGAGTTTGGGATTTTGATGATGAGTGCCCAACAGTAGCTGGTACAGGTTCTGATGGGTGTCCGCAAGAGTTTTTTTCATTTAAACACCTTGAACAAATAGTACCAAGAAGTGACCCTATTAACTATATGAAGTTAGTTTGGGATGAGGAGTTATTAGTTGTTGGATCTCAACAAGGTTATTTATATGTCGTATCACTTGACAACGAGAAAGGTATTCGAACAGCATTTGAGTCAAACAATAGAAAAAAAATTGGGCAAATTATTTCTGTTGATAGCCAATCTAGTAAAAATACTTTAAAAATATACTCGGAAGAAAGTAACGGAAATAAGTTTATGACAAAAGTTGAGGCTTTCAGAGATAAAGAAATGAAAATATACGAACCAAAGCAAGTTCCTCATTTTGAGCAAAAACAAAAGTTATTGGAAGGTGAAGATAAGAAGCCAGTTATTTTAGTACAAAAAGATAAAGCTATACTTAGAGGAAATTGGCCAACGTCAAATACATTGCAAGTTGATACCATATATTTTAAATATAGCGGCTACCAAAAAAGTTTAATAAACTATGCTTTCAGTGCTGATAATCGATATGTTGTATTTGCAGAAATGTCCGGAGCCGGGAGAATTGAAATCTGGAAAAGAAAAAGCCCAAAAATAAACTTTAGAACTGAAAAGTGGTTAAATATGAAGGCTTACTTCCCGTCATTTCCTAAGGATATTTATCCAACACATTTAATATTCAATAAAAATGGAGAGCTATTATTTGTAGGAACCAAAGGCTATTTATATATCTTTAAAAGACAAAGGTTATCCTAGTCGCGTATGCACTCATGCTTTGTAGACCTTCAAATTTATTTTTTCTAGTTTGGTAACTAAAATTAACTCCAAAATCACAGTTAGGCAAAAAATTATAAAAGAAATAACTCGTTTCGAAGAATATATTTCCCGTCAAATGGGGATTGAAATTCATGTTTTTAACTCCCAATCCTATTGAAAGGTAATCGTTTTGTAGATTCCAGTTACTAATATTACTATCTGAACCAAATTTTAAGTAAAAACGTGACAAAATATCGAAACGACTTACTAAAATATTTCTTTTTTTAGTAAAAATCGAAGTGAAAGTTTCATTGAACAAGGCTATTTCTAAAAAGTTTAAGCTTTTTGTTGTTGAATTAGAATCACCTTTACTTGTTTTGATCAAAAAAGAAGTATTCAGATTAATTCTTTCAGTTTTCTCGAAAGGTGTATTGATACTAAGTTTTTCAAATCTGCCAGAAAAAGCAGTTCCGAAAATAAAATAATTATCACTCCCCAAAAAGATTCTGCCCATTACACCTAATTTGGGCATCCAGTAAAAGTTTTTTGTGAAGTTAAAATCGCTAAAAATCCTATCATCTTTTTCAATTATGGTAAGAATATTTTTTTGAATGTAAGATTCCCCCCCATCTATTCCAATGCCAATAAAGATCCTACTATCCGAATGGTTAGTTCGGTTATCATTAGCTCCTCCTAAAACTAATAATGCAAACTTTATATTAAATTTTGTGGTGTTAAGTGCACCTAACTTTTGACCATAAATTCCTCCTCCAAATAGATATTTAGAATTATAAGTTCCTTGATAATTTATCCCGACATCTTGAGGTAGGCCTTCATATCCTTTAAATTGTTGGTGCCTATGGTAGAAATTTATGGTATGTCTTTTATCATTTTCAACTCCATTAATTATGTAATAAGTATCGAAAAAAGCTGGATTAATCATGCCAATATGATTATAATTTGAAACATTTGTAACAAACGATTGGCTCTTAGCATAAAAACTTGCTAATAAGATTAAAAATAAAACATTGATGTATTGATTATGCATAAGGTTTTTATTTAGAATTTGATATAAGGGTAATAAAACCTTTACAGAATTTTTCCTTTTGAGTATAGTCTAACCATAGTGTAAAAAAATAAGTGCCATCTTCTAAGTCATTACCATTGAATTCCCCAGTCCAATTGTTTAAATAAGGTTGTGCTACCAAAACAGCTTTTCCAGTTATATCAAAAATTTCTAAGCGATTATTCTCAAAATTATTGGGAGGGAGGAGTTTTATGAACTTTAGCATATCATTCTTCCCATCTCCATTCGGAGAAAAAAATGGAGACTCACATTCTATTTTATCAATTACATTTACATACACCACTCCCTCATCACAAACTTCCGGACAATCAAAAACTGGACAAATGCGGTATCGAAAAGAATCAATACCTATGAAATCTTCGTTAGGAGAATAGGTAAACTGGCTGGTTATAGAGTCAAAAACCATTAATGATCCGGATGTAGGTGGCATAATAATTTCAATACGAACTTGTGAAAGCGTGTCCAAAAAGTCGTTTTCAATAAAAAAAGCATTTTCAATGCTTGTCCCTTCTTCAATTTCAAAAAAAGTGTCTCTGGCTTCTAACTCAATTCCACCTGAATTGAAAATACTAATTTGATCCTCATCATAAAAAGGACATTCAAAAGTAGACACTAACCATGTGAAAGTATTATTACATATCTGTAAATTGCTGGCTTCCGTTATCGCTTCATTTGCATCAGAAAAGACAACACTAGAAGAATTGCTTTGCCACATGCCAAAACTTCCTATGCTCGAATAATCCTCCGCAATCAGATCAACTTTATTTTCGGACGGATTTAAATTGATTGATATAATCTCTGCCGGTGAGAAACCAAGTTCAAAAAAGGTTGCTTCATATTCAGATTCCAGCACCACCTCAAATCCCCCAACATCAATCCCTCCAAGCATCAACAAATAGGTATTGCCTTCCATGGGCGCTGGAATGCTGATCGTGGCTAAACGATCACCATCTTCGTCAAAGCTACAAGCTAGCTCTATTAAGTTGTCGCAATCGGTACCGTCGAATAAAACCAAATGCGGTTGATCAAAATCAGAGTGTACACGAATGGTTAATTCCTGGATAAAGGCTGGCAACGCTTCAATACGATACCATACATCCCATTCTAATTGACTAAAATTACCCATCATAGCACAATCCGGAGAAAGGCTGATGCTGGAAGCCGTGGCTCCAGCAGTATTGACACCCATAAAAGTATCGACTACTATCGTATCTCCTGGGCATAATACGGGCTCATTTAGCGTAAGCAGCAACGCATCATCACAATTGTTGTTGGGAGGCGGCGGATCATCATCTTCTGAAATAGTGAAAGAACAGATAGAGCTACATTCGTTACTATCTGTCATAGTGACACTGTATTCTCCTTCAGGTAAATTCGTCAATAGCGTATCACCACCTTCAAAGTCATTGATCAAAATGGTATTAACTCCATTCGTAACTACCACCTCATAATTGGGCGTTCCCCCACTAAATCCTAATTCAATAAAATTAATCCCTGCCGCGGGCGATGTACAGTTGGCAATCACTAATTCGGTTGGTTCGGATATCATAATTATAGTATCCGCTTCACAAAGGGTATTATTATCAATTACAGTCACGGCATAAGTTCCTGCTACCAGATCGGTTCGGTCTTCCGTCATTACGCCATCTGACCATTCAAACGAAAGATTGTTCTGCGACGCATTATTTACCGTAAGGTCAAGCTCCACAAGATCGCCATTACACGCAATCGTATCTAATGAATAAACTAGCTCAATATCACAGTTTGGTTCTTCTACAGTAACTGCACACGTAGCTGTACAACCTATTGCATCAATAACGATAATTTGATATTCGCCTGCAAAGAGACCTGTAAATTGATAGGCATCGTCAGTCGAGATAATTTGCTCTAGGTTGATCGCCATGGAATCCAGCAGAACAGTATCTACACCTAGGTTTCCACCCGGAAAGGTAATTTGTATCATACCGTCATTACCTCCTGTCTGGCTTACGCCAAATGCATCACAGGTGAGCATAATTTCCGCCGGCTCCGAAATGGTTTCAGTCATGGCGTCTGAGCATCCACGTGCATCTGTTACCGTAAGAGTATAATCCCCAGGCGCAAGATTCTCCAGACTCAATTCATCTGCGCCATTGCTCCAACTAACATCCTGCAAGGGCAAAACGCCATCGATAACCACTGCATTGATGCTTCCGTCATTTTCGCCATTACAGCTAACATTGGTGGCCTCCAACTGAACACTAAAATCATCACATGCTGGTTCACTAATTACAGAAATACAATTTTGGGTACACCCCAAGGGGTCAATGACCGTTACGGTGTAGGTTCCTGCAAATAAGCCATCGAACTGAAAACTATTATTTCCCGTGGTACCTTGATCCAAATTAATACCCATGGAGTCCAAAAAGATAGAGTCTACACCTGGGTTTCCACCCGGGAAGGTAATTTGTATCATACCATCGTTGCCTCCTACCTGGCTTACGCCAAATGTATCACATGTAAGTACAATTTCCGCCGGCTCCGAAATGGTTTCAGTCATGGCATCTGAGCATCCGCGTGCATCTGTCACCGTAAGGGTATAATCCCCAGGCGTAAGATTCTCCAGGCTCAATTCATCTGCGCCATTGCTCCAACTAACGTCTTGCAAGGGCAAAACACCATCGATAACCACTGCATTGATGCTTCCGTCATTTTCGCCATTACAGCTAACATTGGTGGCCTCCAATTGAACACTAAAATCATCACAATCGGGAGCATTAATGACAATTGAGCAACTCTGATTGCAGCCCAATTGGTCTATTACCGTGACGGAATAAGTTCCTGCATAAAGTTCTGTAAATTGGAAGCTATCATCATTTGTTGTGCCTTCCATTAATATAGTTCCAAGAGAATCAAGCCTAATCGCATAAAGCCCCGGATTTCCACCCGTAAAAGTGATTATTGCCGATCCGGTATTGGTTCCAACAACACTTACATCAGTCGTATTGCTGCAATCTAACTCAATAGGCTCTGGCTCGAAGATTTCAATAGCTTCTGTAACAGAACATAGTCTGGTATCGGTGATTTCTATAAGATAGTTGCCTGCTGGCAAATCAGTAATATCAAATGTGTTCAAATTTATACTTGGTATAAGATCATTATAGCCTTCTGTACTATTGATCTCAATAGTAAACGGAGGTGTTCCATTGGTAATCGTTGGTGTAATGCTACCGTCCGTACCTCCAAAACAGCTAACATTTGTCGCTGTCAATGCCAATCCCAAATTACTGCAATCTGGCTCTAAAATGGTGAAATTACAGACGGCAGTGCAATTGAATATATCGCTAACAATCAGGGTATAATCCCCCATTGGTAGGTTTTCTATTAAGACTTCAGTGTCTGTTATACCTTCTTGGCTACCATTAGACGCGCCATCAAACGTATAACTGTAAGGCCCCACACCACCACTAATTGTAACTGTAGTTGTGCCGTCACTTCCTCCAATCTGAGTGGTAGGCGTTACTTCCGAACAATTGATTATTGATAGAATTTCAGGCTCTGTTATTTCAATTTCCAATGCCACAGCGCATTCAATTGCATCTGTTACAGTTACCTGATAAATTCCAGCTAATAAGCTGTCTACGATTGGTTCGCTATTCAATGAATCAATATTCCAATTGTACTGATAAGGAGGAACTCCTCCTACAACCATTAATTCAATGATTCCTTGTGCTTCAGAGGCACAATTGATATTTGTAACTGCATAATCTACATCCAAGGTACAAGGTTGACCCGAAATTGTATTTGTACAAGTCTCCGTGCAGCCATTTGCATCTGTCAATTCAATGGTATAATCTCCTACCAGCAAACCAACTATTGTAAACGTATCCGCAGCGATTTCAGACTCCATCCCACTCATGGTTCCTGACCATGATACGGAATAGGGCGGCGTACCGCCTTCAAAGTCTAATTGAATCATGCCATTGCTAGCACCTTCATTGATAGCGTCAATACTCGTGCAAAATAGTTGTAGTAGTTCCGGCTGATTGATAGTAAATGAAATAGTGTCTTTACACCTCAAACCATCTTCTACAACAATCTCATAAGTGCCTGCCGGCAAATTGTTGGCACTATTCGTTGTATTATCAATGTCCACTTGATCTGACAGAAAAGTATAAGGACCAACTCCGCCATTCAAAACAAGGTCAATCGCACCCGACTGGTCTTCAAAACAGTTTAAATCGGTCGCAAAACTTGCATCTTCGTCAATACTAAAATCGCAAACTTGCATCTCAAATGCACAGGTGTCAAAACAATTAAAAGCATCCTCAATAATCAAGAGGTGATTACCGATAGGAATGTCTGGAACATCAAAAATTCCACCTTCAAAACCACTCACAGGTGTAATAACTTCCTCATTATCTTCATTTACAACATAAAGGGTAAAGGTTGGACGGCCATTGTCAATGTCTACTGCTACTGTTCCATCTGGGACAGTAGGAGAGGAGGCCAAGCCAGATACAAAACACTCGGTTTCCAGTAAGTTTGAAAACTCTAAGGTATCTCTTATTGTTGCCATACATCCGTCGATATCCGTAACAGTTAGTGACAGTGGCCCCTGATTGGTTTCATTAAGGGTTACTGTATTCCCTTCTATCATCATAGAATCGTTCAGCGTAGATATTACCCATTCGTAAGTTTCGCCCCCCGTACCTTCTAGGGTCGTGGATTCCCCTACACAAATTTGTAAATCACCAATTATTTCAGGTACTGGTAGCGGCAATACGAACAAATCAATCGGAATGGCTTCTGAACCTCCTGGAAATTGATCTGCTTCAATTTGTGCATAAATTGTACTGTCTTGTGAAACCAGCATACTTTGGTTCGGAAGCAAATTGCTCAACCCTGGATCAAAATATAATTCAATATTCCCTGAAGAGGCATTATTCTGTTGAAGGATATTAATTTTTATAATGTCAAAATTGAACTCCGCGGTTCCATCACCTTTATCACAAGCGGTTACGAAATAAAAATTACCATTTTGGCTAATGATAGGAGAAATAAATAGAAATAAGAAAACACAAGTAAGGCTTAGGTCTCTAAAGTAATTCATAAATGAGAGGAATTGTATTCTTTCCAATACTACTTTTAGCTAGTATTGCGATCGATCGTTCCAAATATAGCTAATAATATATTTGGGCTTTAAATATACATTTTCAATTTCAACTGAATGACGTTTGATAGGTTAATTTTATTCCCAAATATAATTTCAATGTTTGGAGGTCTTTCCATTCCAGCTTTACCTTTCGGTAAATACAATGCTCTTGCTCAATACCGGGCCAAACTTGGCTAGAATTACGGGAGTATACCAAGTATAAAAAATCAACCATTTACATGCGTAGGCTATTTACTTTTTGATATTTTTGGAAATCAACATCGTGATTAGTATAAAAAAACGCATATGATCCTTCGATTTACTTTTCTGTTTTCTTTTCTTTTTACCCTTAGCCTTTCTGGGCAGAAGAGCTTGGCTCAGATGACTTCTGGTATGCAGGCTTTTGAAGGCTATTTCAACTTTTATTGGGATAACCAAAAAGGCGATATTTGGTTGGAAGTGGATAAACTCAATCAAGAATTTCTATATGTAAATTCCCTTCCGGCCGGACTTGGCTCAAATGATATTGGCCTCGATCGCAATCAATTGGGGGATACACGAGTGGTAAAGTTTATCAAAAGTGGACCAAAAGTTCTCCTAATACAGCCTAATTACGAATTTAGAGCCGTTAGCGATAATGATGATGAACGCAAATCCGTGGAAGAGGCTTTCGCCCAATCCGTCATTTTTGGCTTCGAAGCTACTACTACCAGCGATGGTAAAATTCTCATCAACTTAACGCCATTTTTGCTGCGTGATGCCCACGGTGTAGTCAATCGACTTCGATCGCGTAACCAAGGGAGCTATAAACTCGATGCTTCTCGCTCTGCACTTTATATGAATCGTACCAAAAACTTTCCGAAAAACTCAGAGTTTGAAGCAATAGTCACCTTTACTGGCCAAGCTAGTGGTGGCTGGGTACGATCCGTCGCCCCTTCATCGGATGCATTGACCGTACGTATGCACCACTCTTTTGTAGAGCTGCCAGATGATGACTATATGCCTCGGTCTTTTGATCCACGCTCTGGATATTATGCTTCTTCTTATCAGGATTATGCTACGCCCATCGATCAACCGCTGGTGAAAAGGTTCATTACTCGTCATCGACTTAAAAAGAAAAATCCAAATGCGGCAGTTAGTGAAGCAGTTGAACCCATCGTTTATTATCTCGACCGAGGTGCACCAGAACCGATCAAATCTGCTCTGATCGAAGGCGCTAGTTGGTGGAATCAGGCTTTTGAAGCTGCTGGGTTTAAAAATGCATTTCAGGTAAAAGTGCTTCCTCCAGAAGCTGACCCAATGGATGTACGCTACAATGTCATCAATTGGGTACATCGCTCTACGCGTGGCTGGTCATACGGTAGCTCGGTTACGGATCCCCGAACGGGTGAAATTATCAAAGGTCATGTTTTGTTGGGATCCCTGAGAGTTCGACAAGATTTTATGATTGCACAAGGTCTGATCGATGCTTACGCAAATGGCGAAAATCCAGATCCGCGTATGCTGGAAATGGCCTTAGCAAGATTACGGCAGTTGTCTGCTCACGAAGTTGGTCATACGCTCGGCTTAACCCACAATTTTGCGTCCAGCGTAAACAACAGAGCATCTGTCATGGATTATCCGCATCCATTCATTCAGCTGAAAAGTGATGGGACAATGGATTTTTCAGAAGCCTATGACACCGGAATCGGAGCATGGGATAAGCGTACCATTATGTACGGCTATTCGGATTTCCCGAAAGGGACTAGCGAAAAAGAAGCCCTCCAAAAAATCTTGACTGAAAATATGGAACAGGGCTTACATTTTATTTCTGATCGAGATGCTCGACCTGCTTATGGTGCACACCCAGATGCCCACTTATGGGACAATGGCGATGCTGTGGCTGAATTTTGGCGCTTGAGTGAAGTGCGCGAAGCAGCATTGGCTTCCTTTGATGAAAAAAATATTCCAATGGGTACGCCAATGGCTATGCTCGAAAATGTTTTGGTGCCTTTATATTTGGCACATCGCTACCAAATTGAAGCAGTAAGCAAATTGATTGGTGGCATTCGATATACCTATGCTGTGCGAGGTGACGGTCAAATAACCAATGAAATGGTGGATGCAGATAAACAACGCGAAGCACTAGATGCTATGCTGGCGAGCCTTGATCCTGATTTCCTGCGAATTCCGGAAAGCGTAATTCAATTAATTCCACCTCAACCTATGGGGTATGGTCGGGGTCGGGAGTTGTTCAAACTACGTACCGGATTGACCTTTGATCCAATTGGCGCGGCAGAAAGCGCTGCTCAGCATACGATTCAGTTTATGATGAATCCGGAAAGATTGGCGCGTATCGTCGAACAGCATGCAAGAAGTCGTAACCACATGTCTTTGTCCGCATATTTTGATAAAATAATGAATGCCGTGCAAGTCGATCCTGCTTCGGATGACTTCTCTCAGGAAATTAGCCGCATGGTCGAAAAGCAAGTTGTTATGCATTTGCTAAAGCTCGCCGGTGATAAGGACGTAATGCCGCAAGTGTCTGCGGTAGCCATGTTGCAGGCTTCTGATTTTGTAAAGATTGTGGCCGCTAAGGCTGGAATGACAGATAACGAAGCGCAAAAAGCTCATTGGTTGTATTTGCAAGAGCAAATCAGAAGCTTTAGCCGCAATCCAGATAGCTTCAAACTGCCAGCTTCCAAATCAATGCCGGATGGCTCGCCTATCGGCTGTGGTGGTATGCACTAATCCGTTATCCAGAAACACCTAAAACAAGTCGGAAAATAAAATCGCCGGGTTCTACATGTGTAGAGCCCGGCTTTAAATTGTGATACGTCTAACTACTTAGGTAATGATAAGATATTACAGTATGAATGGCCAGATCGTACCTGCCAAGCAGGCCACGGTATCTGTGAATGATCTGGGCTTGTTGAGAGGGTATGGTATATTCGATTTTTTTCTTTTTGAACAGTACCATCCTTATTTTTTTGATGATTATATCAATCGCTTTTTCCACTCTGCGGATATTGTTGGCTTGGAAATACCTTATAAAAAACCGGTGCTTAAGGAACAGGTACTGGAACTAATCCGCCAAAATGAAGCGTCAGAAGGAGGAATTCGTCTGCTGCTTACCGGTGGCGAATCAGTGGATGGTATTACCTTGGGGGCACCGCAGTTGTGCATTTTGCAATATCCACGACCTGGCTATCCAAGTACCGCATATTCAGAAGGAGTGCGCTTGATAACACACGACTATCAAAGGCATTTGGCGAAAGCCAAATCGACAGATTACCTTATGGCCATGTATTTGCGAAAACCTATGCAGGAGGCTGGTGCCATTGATATTTTATATCATCAGAATGGGCTTATTAGCGAAGCAGCTCGCTCCAATGTTATTTTTATTGATCAAGAAGATCGTATGATCATTCCAGAAGCGAAAACATTGGTCGGTGTTACTTTGAAAAATTTGCGCCAAGCAAGTCAATTGTTTTACGAGCAGCATGTTCGACCAGTCTATTTAGAGGAACTAACAGCCTTCAAGGAAGCTTTTTTGTGTAGTACGATCAAAGGAGTGATGCCCATTGTACAAATTGATCAACAGCAAATTGGGAATGGGCAAGCAGGGCAACACATGGGGAAATTATCTGATTTGTTTCTGGAATATCGCCGACAACAACATCGCGAAACGATTAGCTTACTCACATAATGTGACTTTCCTGCGTGTTTTCGGGCACTATTGATATAGGAAAGGTATATTTGTACTTTGTTGCTGAAAAAAGCAGAACGTTCCCGGACTTAAAGCGTTGTACGGTTTGAGAACCAGTTCCTAGAACCGGGCACATATATCTACAAATGTCAACCAGCAGAAAAACAGATGGATATTGTACAAAAGGCCGAAGATTATGTACGAGAGCTACTCACCAATGAACTCACCAAAGATCATCGGTACCATAATCTGACCCATACGCTGACAGTGCGTGACAATTGCCTCAAACTGGCTTCCAAGCTTTCGCTAAATGCAGAGGAAACCGAGATCCTGCAATTGGCAGCTCTGTTTCATGATACGGGTTTTACGAAAGTATATACCGGACATGAAGAAGTGGGCAAGGAAATTGCCCGTAAGTTTTTGCGTCAGCACGACTATCCGGAAACAAAGCTGCAAAAAGTAACAGCATGTATCGGTGCTACTAAAGTTGGCGAAACCGCTCAGGATCAGTTAGAAGAAGTGATTCAGGATGCAGACCTCAATAATCTTGGAAGTGGCCGCTACAATGAAGTACTAGCTGGCCTGCGCCATGAGTGGAAAGTTTTTCTGGGCAAAGAATATACCGACGAAGAATGGCATAAAATGAACTATCAGTTCATCAAAAACCATGAATACCATACCGAAGTAGCTCAACAAGATTTTCAGGAACCCCTCCAAGAGAACCTGAAATCCATGAAAAAAATCGTCAAAAAAGATAAAAGAAAGAAAAAACTTAAAGATGCTGGCGATACCATTACCAGCAATAAAGGTGCGCAAATGATGTTTAAAACGGCTTTGCGTAATCACCTTGACCTGACCAATCTGGCTGATAATAAAGCCAACATCATGCTAAGTGTCAATGCTCTAATTATCACCATCGCCATGCCGCTGGCTGCCACTTTTGTAGGCGATCGACCTACTTTAATTTACCCGATCGGCGTTTTGTTTTTGACGTGCCTGACATCAATGATCTTCGCAACTATGGCTACTCGGCCTATCAAAATGACGGGTTTTACTTCTGAGGATTTGATTACACAAAAGCGCTCCAACCTCTTTTTCTTCGGTAATTTTTATAAAATGAATTACCCGACTTACGAACAGGGCATGAAAAAAGTGATCGAAGACGAAGAGCATCTGGAAGCCTCCATTATGCGTGATTTATTCTATTTGGGCAGTGCCCTGGGCGAGAAATACCGCTTGCTCCGATTGTGTTATACCATCTTTATGTTCGGAATTACCATATCTGTGCTTATTTTTGGGCTTACATTAAGTGAATTTTTTGGCGGAAACGCCTAAATCAGCTCGAAAACATAGCTACATGTCGCTCAAAGTATTGGTAATTAGTAATTATGATGACAACTACAATGCCGTTCGTCCGGAAGGTGAATTATTTATCGGCCTTAAGGAAGCAGGAGTAGAAGTGGAGGTCATGACCTACGGCCATGCGCCTTTTGTCAAACGCTTTGAGGAGGCCGGTGTAAAAGTTATTCCGTTTCACCCAGATAAAAAATTCGATAAGGCGGCTGTCGCCAAAATCCGACAAGTGCTGACCGAAGGGAAGCACGATGTCATGCACTTATTCAATAATCCGGCCATTGTTAATGGTATTCGGGCGGCCAAAGGCCTTCCTGTAAAAGTAGTCGCTTACCGCGGTTATGCTGGAAATATTCACTGGTGGAATCCACTTAGTTATCTGACTTTCCTGAATCCTAGAATTGATAAAATTACTTGTCTGGCTGATTCTGTTTATGAGCAGTTGAGTGCTCAGTGGACACTTCCGAAAGACAAACTGATCATCGTCAACAAAGGCCATCAGTTAAAGTGGTATGAAGGTATCGAACCACTAGATGTCCGAAAAGAGTTTGATCTGCCAGAAGATGCCTTCGTTTTTACGACAGTGGCCAATAACCGACGCATGAAAGGTGTGCCTTATTTGCTCGAAGCCACCAAATACTTCCCCGCAGATGCACCGCTTTATATTCTTTTGATCGGTAGAGATATGGATACTCCTCAAAACCTGAAAATTATTAAGGGAACTCCCTTTGAAAACAAAGTGATTTTCACTGGCTTTCGTAAGGATGTGATGAATATCGTAGCTGGTAATGATGTATCTGTGTTACCTTCTATTTTTGGGGAAGCTATCCCAAAATCGCTGATTGAATCTATGGCATTGGGGCGGCCTTGCGTTGCGACCTCTATTTCTGGCAATAAAGGCCTGGCTATTGATGGGCAAAGCGCATTGGTTGTTACACCTCGCCAATCCAAACCTTTAGCGGAAGCAATGTTGCGATATTGGCGTGATCCAGCATTAAGAACTGAGATGGGGAAAAAAGCGCGAGCCCACATTGGTGATTATTTCAATACCGCACGCTCTGTGCGTGAAATGAAACAGGTCTACGAAGATTTGGTGAAAAAATCATAGGGAATACTATCTTTATCCCACCAAAGCAGGATAAACAATGAAATTGGATCGTCTGACACATGCACAGACGCTATTGCTATTCAGTGTACTGGCAATAGTACTACGCATTTTTTCTTTTTTTCCTACCGTTATTGATCACGATGAGTCTACTTACATGGTAATCGCTGATGCGATGCTAAAAGGTATGACCTACCAGGTAGATTATATTGATACCAAACCAGTTGGCATATTTCTAGTGGTTGCTGGCATGCAATTGCTCGTCGGCAAATCAATTTTTGCATTTCGTTTATTGGTAGCATTAATCATTGCATTGACGGGGTTTTTGTTATACCTGGCACAACTCAAAAATGGTCAGTCTAAGCGCGTAGCGCTTGGGAGCGGTATTATTTTCCTGTTTGTTAATTCGTTGTATACCTTTTTCGGCATTGCGCCTAATACGGAGACTTTCTTTAATTTATTTACAGCTCTGGCGCTTTGGCTATTTATCAATGAAAAGCGCGATGGCTTGTTTTTTCTGGCTGGCTTGAGCTTGGGAATTGGTTTTATTATCAAGTATGTGGTGATGTTTGATGCCGCTGCTTTTGGCTTTTTTCTACTGTTGCTAGCTTGGCATCAAGAACAAAGTTGGACTACGGCCCTTCGGCAGTGCGTGTGGATGGGAATAGCATTTTGTATTCCGTTTGGTCTGGTTTTACTTTATTATTATCAGTTGGAGGAATTGGAATCGTTTTGGTTTCACACCTTTACAGTGAGTGGACGATACCCGAAAACTCGAATTGTTTCGGATTATTTCAAATTTTTCTTTGCTGATTTTTATCCTCGGTTTTTGCCCGTTTCTATCTTCTATTTTTATGCCTTGTTTTCCAAGTCAGTACCCTTACCAATGCGACAATTCAGTGCTTTGTGGGGGATTTTGGTTTGGGTGGTGATCTTGATCCCGGGTAATCATTACTGGCATTATTGTATTCAGTTTTTGGTGCCTTTCAGTTTTACGGCGGGGCTTTTCTTTGGAGTTCCTGCGGAGCGTTTGCCGCGCTGGTTGCGCTTTATTACGAGACCAAAATTTGGGTTTTCTTTTTTGGCGCTTTTGATTGTGGTGAATTTATTTATTCAAAAAGCAGACTATTATGACAAGACGGATTATGCTCGCCAGATTTCGGAATACATGGAACCACAATTAGGCCCTGACGACCAGATTTACATGGCGAATATTCATCAGATTGCCTACTTTTTATTGGATAAAGAATGCCCTATTCGATATCTGCATCATTCTTTGTTTTGGGAACCGAAGCACGTTCAGGCAATGGAAATTGATGTCGAAGCAGGGCTGGCCCGTATTTATGAAGCGGCACCGAAGTTTATCGTACTTGAGCGACCACTGAAAGACGACCGACTCGAACCCTATCTCGAAGAATTTTACCAACTTGATCAGTCAACCGGTAAAGACGGACGCGTAAAAGTGTATCAGCGCAAAGCTGGGCAGTAGGATTTACCTTTCGGTAAATACACCACTAGCTGTCAGGAACACTCATACGCCTGAGCAGCAATAGATGTGAGCGTATACCACCCCAAAATCCGGTCTGATTTGGCGTAAGCCCATGTGCCTTCAGCATAGGATATAACAAACGGTTGAGCCGCGGATAATGTACATGATGAATATTTGGGAAGAGATGATGTGCCACATGGTTGTTAAAACCTCCAAAAACAAAATTAGCCGCTTCGCTAAATGGATAAAAGTCATTTGAACTGCTCACCTGATTGCGAAACCACGAAGTTTGTATCATCCCTGATGTATTAGTAGTTGGATAGAATGTTTCCTCTACATGATGAGTAATGAAAAAAGTAAATAATAAAAACAAGGACTGAAATAAGTGCATCAACAGAAAACCCAGTAATACCCAAGTCCAGTGCTGCTCACTTAACAAAAGCGGAAGTACAAGCAAATACCCAAAATAAATACTTTTTTGAAGCCAAAATGAAAGGTGGTAACGCCAGCTTTTTTTACCCAATAGCGGATCATTTGCGTAAAGCAATACAATATCCTTGATACAAATCCAGAATAGCGAATAGCTCATATAAGCTATTGGTGCATACCAATGTTGAAAACGGTTGTACCAACGGTGCGGGCTACCCGGAATAACTCGGATTAGCGGGGAGATGCTCAGGTCAGAATCGTAACCATCTACATTAGGTGCAAAGTGATGCGAATGTACATGGCGTAACCGCCATGCTTCTGCATGCGCACCAACCATGGTGTAGAGTGCAATAAATCCTAGATTGTTCCAGACAGAATTCTTAAAGACCGTATTATGAGAAAAATCATGTGCAAAATTGAATGCGAATAATAAGCTGACGTATCCATAGCTTATAAATGCCAGCAAGAACAATCCTGTATGACTAATCTGGAACAACAGCCAATAATTAAAAACCGTGAGACTGAGATAAACCACGAATTTGAAAATCAAAAAATTGCGGGTTTTGATTGGATCAATGACTAGCTCTGTCTTGATGGCTTCCAGCAATTGCTGAAACAATTGCTGGTCTTCTTTAATAAGAATATGCTTGTTTTCCATATTGAATCGGACTTATCTGTTTTTGATGACCCATTTTGTATAGAAAGCGGAAATGAGAAGCGAGCGCTTCGCTATAAGGCATTTCCATGTATTCCATTTCATATTTTTCACAAAGGGAACGAAAAATTGGTAGAATTTCGAGATAATGCACATGGCAGATATGCGGCAACAAGTGATGCAGTGCATGTGCATTGAATCCACCGAGTGTCCAATTGAGGAAAACGCTATCTGAATGATAGTCGATGGAAGTACAGAGTTGCAAACGAGCCCAACTCATAGGCAAAAGGCCGTTTTCATCGGGTTCAGGATGGTGAACATAGTCCGACAAGTGAGAAACACCCAACACTGCTGTGAATATAATGGAAACAAGAAAGTGATTAAGCAAAAAAGCAAGTAGTACCATTTCCCATGAAAATGGGAGCCAAACGATTGGCAAAACAATCATATAGGCTATATACAAAAGCTTAAAAAAGATAAGTTTGAAAATTTCTATACGCGGAATGTGAATGTCGATAGTTCGAGATGAAAAATTGATCAGCATCAGGCTTTCGCGAAATAGAAACCAATTGAGCGAATACAAAAGATACAGCACTGGCGTGTATAAATATTGATAGCGATGATACCAACGTAAAGGCTGGCTTTCGGTCATGCGTACTGCCGGATTATTGAGCACATCTATATCGCTACCCTCTACATTGGTGTAAATGTGGTGCGATTCGTTGTGGTTTTTTCCCCAGACGTATGCATTATTGCCTTGTAAATTGAAACTAATCTGGAAAAGCAGGTCGTTCCAGAATTTTCCTTTTACGGCTACGCCATGAGCTGCGTCATGCGAAACATTAAAAGCAGTGAGTAATACCGAAAGGCCCATTAACAAATAAAAGCTATAAAAAGCGAGTGGTGTGGTAGCATTCATCATCAGGATATAGAATAGGATATCAAGTGAAAAATACAGTACCATTTTGAAGTACATTCTTCGATCACCGGTAGGGGCAATACCTTTTTGCTGAAAATAAAGGTC
>JALEHC010000335.1 GCA_022763215.1 Saprospiraceae bacterium | reverse complement strand
AGGGATATCAACACTTGCAAAACGAATACCAACCAACTGCGGCTCAGAACCATCATCTGATTCTGATCCAAGTTCCAAATCAGAGGAACCTGAGTCGATTGCTCCCGGTGTGTTCGTTTGGCCAGGTACGTCAGCGTACTCTTCCAAATCGTCTTGTGGGGCACTTACCTGTACCACAATTTGCTGAGACTGAGCGCTTAAACCAAAAGCAAAGCACATAGCCATCAGTAGCAAGTACATTTTCTTCATTCGTGTTAGGTTTTTATTAAAAAATGATTTTCGAAGATATGGAGCTTCAATATTCTGGCAGGAATACTTGTCTTTAAGGATTGGTTATCTAATTGTTAACTTTCTGTTTAATTTCTCCGCGGAGGATATTTTGTAAACTTTAAATAAAATTCGTTGTTTTTATCGCTTGACTATTATTTTTCGTACTTCAATTTGCTTTTCAGTCTGTATTTTCAATACATAAATTCCGGTAGGCCATTCATTGGTCGTGATCTTTTTTAGGGTTCCATTCATTTGTTCCTGATAATGTAATTGTCCGTCCAAACGATATGCTTCCACTATTTTTTGACTACTTTTTTCACTTTGGATACTCAATTGTGTAGTGACCGGATTAGGAAATACTTTGATCGTTTCTTTGCCTTCACGCCGTTCGACAGATTGTGACTCTGCCGTGATGACTTCACAGTCAGGGTAGGGACGAAGTGGAAGATGATTTTTCCAAAAGTCTTTGCGCATTTCCCAAAAATCTGGATGATTGTTGTGTTCTGTGTCGACTCCATGCAGCATGCTTTTTTCGCCTGATAGTTGATTATAGGCTGCAAATACTGTGGCTGGTGGACAAACCGGATCGTTGTAGCCTACTGCATTAAATGATGGACCCTCAAAGTATTCTGCAAATAAAACAGCATCATAGTAGGCTGTTTCTTCCAAAATTTGTTCATCGTCCAGGCCCATATCTTCTCCTACTTTCAACCAATACGGAAAGCCACTGGCTCTATCTTCTGCGTATCCTTGATGTTGCCCGAATGCCGCTAAACCTTGGGCTAAGTACTTCACTCGTTGGTCTAGACCGGCCGTGATAATCGAGAGGCCACCACCTTGGCTTACACCCGTTACGGCCAGGTCTTCGCCATTAAATTCCTCAAGGGAATAGATAAAATCAATAGCTCGAATACAACCTAAAATGCTCCATTTGAAGTAATTGGTTTCGCGATCTTGAAAGCTATCCTGTGGTTTGTAGGCAATAGCATCTGGCACCGTCTGCTCAACATCATAGTCATGCACACTGATGGCCACCGTGATCGCACCTTCCTGGGCCATGTCTGTGGCAGGCCCAATTTTTTGTTTGCCGAAAGGCGGAAGATGGAGAATAGCCGGAAATGGTCCCTCACAATTGGGAATACTCACCCAGCCGTGTACTTTTTTTCCGTCTATATTATTCAGCAATATTTTGTAAGTATTTTGTTGAGGAGAACTTTTGTCGGAACGGTAAGTGAGCTGCGTATTTATTGGAACAACTTGTAAAGCTACTTTCTGGGTTTCCCAAAATGTGTCAAAATCTGAAGGTTTTTCGGTGACTGGTTCGATATCGCAGGCGGCTACGCCAGCACCTGCAAGATATTCCTGTCCATTTTGCGAAAGCTCTAACAGCAAGAAGCCGGGGGCTTCAGGAATATAAGACAAGGCGGTCGGATTACCAGATTGATAGTTGATGGTGCCTTCCATGAAGGCAGGCGCGAAGCGGTCAGGTGCTAAACGAAAGGCAATCGTACCTGATTGATTAGATTGAATTTGAAACTGGGCAGTGTCACCGACTTCGTACATGCTTTGAGTGGCTTTCGCCGAAAGGCCAGGATCAGGCTCTGGAAAGGGCACAGGATAGTCTTGGCAGCTGCCACCTTGCGGTAAAATCGGTTGTTCGGAGCCATACAATACCAATTCGCCCACATGTGCATTGGGATTGCTCATGCTGAAACGCAGATAACGCGTCGATACATTAATGTTGTGGGCATTCCAAAGTTGGTAATTGTTGAGTGGATCGCTTAATAGCAAGGACCAATTGCCCGGGCTGCCATACCAAACCCGGAAGTCTGCCATGCCATTGAGGTCATAAAGAAACAAGTGCTGAAGTTCGATCTCTTGCCCAAAATCGAGATAAGCAAATATGGGATATAAGCTCGAATTCCAACCAGCAAACCAGTCGTTGAGTGGTTGACCGCCATTTCCCGAAAGGGGATCAGCAGCTTCTGTTTGTTCGTCAATTAAGTTAATCGGATTGCCGACAGGGCTTTCATTAATCATCATGGATGGATGTAATGAAAGCTTTTGTTGTGCAAAGATTGGCTGTGATAACAGCAGCAAGAGTAGAAATGGCCAAATGGGTTTCATGAAAATGCCCGGGTTTCAGTCAAATTTAAAATGAAAAATTGCGTAAATCTGAATCTGAAAAGTTTGGAGCATTCACTGAGGTGGAGAAAATTAAAGGTTTCTCAATGTTTGTGGAGGAATGCAACGTAATGACATGCCTCATATTAAGAAAACAGTAAAATGTTAGCAAGTATTGTGGGTAATAAATTAAAAAAAGTTGGATTGATCTTTTTTTTGAAAGCGTAGAACTGATCATTGAGATGGAGATGCCGTACATTTTTATCAAAATCACTATTTTGAGAACTCAGAACAATCATGAAACAGCATTTTCTAATTCAAATTAATACCAGATTATAATGAGTAAAATTTCAATGACAGCAAAAGGGTACATCTTGTGTGGGCTTTTGTTTTGTTCAAGTTTTAGTGTATTTGCGGGAGAAGGCATGTGGTTGCCGCTACTACTCAAGCAGCTCAATGAAGCAGAGATGCAGTCGATGGGCATGAAGATGACTGCGGAAGATATTTATAGTGTCAATAATGGTAGTCTGAAAGATGCCATTGTACATTTTGGTGGTTTTTGTACGGGTGAAGTAATTTCTGATAAAGGACTAGTGTTGACCAATCACCACTGTGGTTATCGCCAGATTCAGTCGCATTCTACATTGGAAAACAACTATTTGGACGATGGTTTTTGGGCTTATCGCCAAGACCAGGAAATTCCAAATCCAGGACTATTTGTCACCTTTATTGTGAAAATTGAAGATGTCACTGCTCAGATTTTGGATGGTTATGAAGAAGGAATGGCAGATGTGATACGTGATAAAATCGTGGAGAAAAACTTGGCTAGTTTGCGTCAATCATATGCTCGAGAAGATTACCAAGATGTGATGGTTCGCCCGTTTTTTAAAGGAAATCAGTATTTTTTGTTTGTTACTGAAACGTATAATGATGTTCGATTGGTAGGTGCTCCACCATCTTCTATCGGTAAGTTTGGTGCGGATACCGATAACTGGGAATGGCCACGTCATACAGGCGATTTTTCTTTGTTCCGCATTTATGCTAGTCCGGATAATAAACCGGCGGATTATTCGCCAGACAATGTACCATTTAAGCCTCGTCATCATTTGCCTATTTCACTGGATGGTGTTTCTGAAGGTGATTTTACCCTGGTTTTTGGATTTCCCGGAAGGACGAACGAATACTTGCCATCTGTGGCAGTAGAAATGCAGGTGGATGTATTGAATCCGATTAAAATTGGGGTGCGTGATGCTGCTTTGAAGGTAATTGATGCCGCTATGCGTGCTGATGCAGATGTCAAAATCAAGTATGCTTCTAAGCAGGCAGGTATTGCAAATGCCTGGAAAAAATGGATAGGGGAGTCGCAAGGTATTGAGAAAACCAATGGCGTTGAAAATATCCGGGCCATGGAATCGACCTTTCAACAAAGAGTGCTTGCTAATGAAGATTGGAAAGCTTCTTACGGCAATTTATTAAAGGATTATGATCGTCTGTACACGAGTATGGAACCGTATGCAAAGACCAGGGATTTGGTTAGTGAAATCGCTGGACGAAATATTGAGCTATTCCGCTTGGTCAATTATCTGGATCGCTACGTAGCCTTATATCAGCGAAGCGGCGAAGCCGCTTTTAATGATCGAAAAGACCGATTGATCAGCTATTTGGAAAATTTCTTTAAAGACTACCGGAAAGATGTTGATCGGGATGTGTTTAAATCCGTGATCCAGTTGTACTATGAAAATTCAAATCCCTCACATATTGATCCCAATGCTGTGGCCTATTTCACGAAAGTGGACAAATCGTATGATAAGTTAACGGCATACTTATATGACAACGCTGTGTTGCTCAACGAAGATAAAATGATGGCTGCCTTGAAAGGTGATCCTGCTGGTTTGATGAAGTCGATAGAAGAAGACCCTGCTTATCAGTTTTGCCGATCTATTGTGGAACACGTACGCACTGTGCTTGCCCCGATGGGAGAGATCAATGCGGAGATAGAGATGCTGGATCGAACCTATATGAAAGCCTTGATGGAAGTATTTCCAGAAAAGAATTTTTACCCAGATGCCAACAGCACTATGCGAGTGACTTATGGACAGGTGAAAGGATATGAACCGAGAGATGCCGTGTATTACCAGCCGGTAACCTATTTGGATGGCGTGATGGAAAAATATGTACCCGGAGATTATGAGTTTGATGTGCCAGCCAAATTAATCGAGTTGTATAAGGCAAAGGATTATGGGCAATATGCAGATACCAACGGGCAAATTCCAATTTGTTTTTTGGGCAGCAACCATACCACTGGAGGTAATTCAGGAAGCCCAGCGATTGATGCTCACGGTAATCTGATAGGATTGAATTTTGATCGTGTCTGGGAAGGTACGATGAGTGATTTGTACTATGATGCTTCTATTTGCAGAAACATCATGGTGGATGCCCGCTATATTCTGTTTTTGATAGACAAATTTGCAGGTGCAGAGCGATTAGTACAAGAGATGACATTGGTGCATCCGAAGAAATAGGATGTAAGATTTATTCCTGGGAGTTTATGATTAAACTCCCAGGTGATTTCTAACCGGCCAATTTGCGAGGTAGAGTACTTTGATGTTTAACTATAAGAAAATCAATAAAATCAGATACCTCCTGCTGTAATTCAATAGGTAGATTTTGGTACTTTTCTACAGTATTCAGATCAAATTGACAAGTTTTTATTTGGAATTGAATTTCTCTTAATTCTTGTACAATTTTCTCTGGTGGGTTGCCAGATAGGCCAAAAGAAACCATCTTTTCAGCTTCTCGGTATAGCTCAGCCTGAAATGCAAGAATAGCAGCCCCCTTAAACATTAAGGATCTGCTAGGCTCTAGTTCAAACTGATTGACAAGTTGCAATGCTGCTTCACTTTCCTTTTTAAAAGCTTCCTTGTAAAGCAGCTTAGCTTCGTCATCGAGTCCATTTTGTCGTTGGACAAAGGCTTGTTCTGCAAGATTCATTGCCTCTTCGTGGATTTGCTGTATTTGATTATTGTTTTTCATTTTTTCTGATTTTGCAGACTGGCATGCTAAATTCGACAACAGAAATAAAAGCTGGGAGTTTTATGTGATCGCTTTTTTCCGTTTGTTTGATTTTTTCTTTGAGCCTTCTATTTAGTTGTGACTCGGTCCCTTTTAAAATTCCTGAAACTTCCAACCTAGCTAGTTTTTGAAAAAGAGACCCAGATTTTTCTTTCCCCAGCCAATAATCAAAACCAGTCATTTTCGGTGATCTTTGAATCACTTTCAAATGGGTCAATTCTTCAATCATTAAAATTGCAATGTGAGTAGCACCATATTCTGTTGCTTCTTGCAAATCTTTCCAATTGTCAATCATCTGTTGATCTACAGGTTGCCATGTCAGCCTAATTTTTGTGTTTTTGTAGCCTTCAATCTCTAAAATAGTTGAGTTTTCAAATTTGTTAAAGTGAAAACAGATTGAAGCAGCTTGGGCAAAAATAGTTCTAATTTCTACGGAGGGAACATAACTCTTTGGTTCTCTCTGATAGAGGTCAATAGTTTTTAGTTTCATTATAGCTTTTTTCAAGTTATAATGATTTTATCAAAATTCCTATTGTATGGATATCAACAAAAAAGCCCTGCTTCCATTTCGGAAACAGGGCTTCGTGTATGCTTAGACGCTGATTACTTCGCGTCGTCTACTTCTTCAAATTCTACATCGGTTACATCATCTGCACCACCAGTATTGCCTCCGGCATTTGCATCAGCGTTACCGCCTGCTTGTGCACCTTCTGCGCCACCACCTTGTTGTGCTTGTGCTTCCTGTGTAGCCTGGTAAATTTCCTGACTAGCTGCCTGCCATGCTGTATTCATAGCTTCGGTAGCTTTGTCGATGCGATCCAAATCTTGTGACTTGTGTGCTTCTTTCAATTCACTCAAAGCACTTTCGATTGGCGCTTTTTTGTCAGCAGGAATTTTGTCGCCATATTCTTTCAACTGCTTCTCTGTTTGGAAGATCAGTGTATCAGCCGTGTTGATTTTCTCAACTTTTTCCTTGGCCTTTCTGTCTTCATCCGCATTTGCAGCAGCTTCCGCCTTCATCTTTTCGATCTCTTCTTTTGACAGGCCGGTAGAAGCTTCGATACGAATATTTTGCTCTTTTCCAGTGCCTTTGTCTTTGGCAGAAACATTCAGGATACCATTGGCATCAATATCGAATGTAACCTCTACCTGAGGTACACCGCGTGGTGCTGGTGGAATACCATCCAGAATGAAACGACCTACCGTACGGTTATCTTTTGCCATCGGGCGCTCACCCTGTAGGATATGAATCTCTACAGAAGGCTGATTGTCCGCAGCAGTCGAGTAAGTTTTAGATTTCTTGGTTGGAATGGTTGAGTTAGCTTCGATGACTACATCGTATACACCACCCATTGTTTCAATACCAAGTGAAAGTGGGGTTACATCCAGTAGCAATACATCTTTTACATCACCACTCAATACACCACCTTGAATAGAAGCACCAATGGCAACTACCTCATCCGGGTTAACTCCTTTGTTTGGCTTACGGCCAAAAAACTCTTCTACAGCAGCCTGAATACGCGGGATACGCGTAGAACCACCTACAAGGATCACCTCGTCAATTTCGTTCTTTGACAAACCAGCATCTTTCAATGCTTCTGCACAAGGCTTCAAGGTACGCTCCACAAGGCTGTCTGCCAACTGCTCAAATTTAGAGCGCGACAATTTCACTACCAAGTGCTTTGGCACACCATCAACCGCTGTAATATATGGCAAGTTGATTTCTGTTTCAGTAGAAGATGACAATTCGATCTTTGCTTTCTCCGCAGCTTCTTTCAAACGCTGTAGAGCCATAGGATCTTTACGCAAATCAATGTTTTCTTGGTCTTTGAATGTGTCTGCCAAGAAATCAATAATTACGCGGTCAAAATCATCACCACCTAAGTGTGTATCACCGTTCGTTGATTTTACTTCGAATACTCCATCACCCAATTCGAGGATAGAGATATCAAAAGTACCACCACCAAGGTCATATACTGCGATAGTCATATCGCTGTCGCGCTTATCCATACCATAAGCCAAAGCTGCTGCAGTAGGCTCATTGATAATACGCTTGATGGTCAAACCAGCAATTTCACCGGCTTCTTTTGTCGCCTGACGCTGAGAGTCATTAAAATAAGCAGGTACAGTTACAACTGCTTCCGTTACCTCTGAACCCAGGAAGTCCTCTGCGGTTTTCTTCATTTTCTGAAGTACCATAGCAGAAATTTCCTGTGGCGTATATAGTCTGCCGTCAATATCTACGCGGACAGTATCATTATCTCCTTTAACCACCTTGTAAGCAGAACGCTCTACTTCAGTACTAACTTCAGAGTAGCGCTGTCCCATAAAACGCTTAATAGATGCGATGGTACGCTGAGGGTTTGTGATGGCCTGACGCTTGGCTGGATCTCCGATTTTTCTTTCACCATTATCCATGAAAGCAACAACAGAAGGCGTTGTTCTTCTTCCTTCCTCGTTCGGAATAACCACAGGCTCATTCCCTTCCATCACCGCAACACAAGAATTGGTTGTACCTAAGTCTATACCAATAATTTTACCCATTTTTATGTTTTTTGGTTTTTTTCCGTTTAAAATAATTTTGAATTCGCCTTTACTATATCAAGGAATATGCCAACGCGGTTTAGAGGCTTGGCTTTCGCCAAATCTGCATTATTGACAGGAATAGCCTGACAGTCTGTGGGAAATAATCAAAAAAAGGAACTGACAAAAAGGCAGGAAAAGGAAAGGGAAATGCTTCGGTTGCTCAACAACCGAAGCATTTAGGATATTTATTGGAAGTTCAAATTTCTGGTATAAATACCATTGATCAAGGAATCTCTTGATGAAAAATTAAGGGTAATCCCTTCTCTAATAGCGGTATAACGCGAAGAAAAGAAGCCAATACCATCCGAAATATTTGAATATACCGGAATGACTTGTGAAGAGGTAATTCCTGAATTCGCTCTTGCTATCTCCACCAATTCCTTAATTTCTTCTCCAGAACCAGTTACTTGTATATCGATATCTTCAAACACACGCACTGCTTCTGGCAAGTTCGGGATAGCAGAACCCAAAAACTGGTAAAACTCTTCTCCTCTTGGTTCAACACGTGTCACTACTGATGAGCTATTTTCATCTCTTAACAGTTGCGATCTATAATTCCAGGTTACAGAGCGATCCACAAATTCATTTTGCGTCTCCGGGGTCTGCTCCTTATAATTAAAGATAAACTTGACATCAAAAACTTTTGTCTCCAATTCAGATGACCAGTTGGTTCTGACAAAACGATTATATTCAAGGTTTACTGTTGGAGAAGGACGCTCCTCTGATATTTCAATTTCTCCAATCACTATCGTTTCTGCGGTAACAGGCTCCAAATCGTCACCTCTGTTGATGCGAATCATTAAAGGCTCACTTCCTTGCAGATTAATTTCGTTTGCTTTTATTTTATAAAGGTAGTTTGGACTAGTCGCAAATGGGCCATCTTCACGAGGATAACCTTCCAAATTACCATCTACTCGTTGCAATTGGTAAGCATCACCATTAGAGCGAACAAACTCAACGGTGATGTCATCGTAATAAATGGAGTCAACATTTTGGGCAATATCATTGGCATTTCCGCCAACTTCAAGAAATGCTTTTTCTACTCTGACATAATGAGCAGTATCCTGAATAGATACAAAACCATAAACAACAGGAATATCTTTCCATTCGCCTTCCAATTGGAAGTCTGTCGAACAAGAAGTAAGGCTAAGCACAATCAGGGCGAGTACACTAAAAACTATTTTTTTCATAAATCACTTTTGTTATGAGATCGCAAAGGTAGTTGATTTGACTATTTTTTTCTATTGCCAAAGCATATTGTCTGACGTTTAAAAGACGGATTTTTGCTTTTCATCTTCTCTTCGTGGAAGTTCATTTTTTCAGAAGTGAATAAACCTCAATGATTTGACTTGAATGGTATTCGTTTTTGCAACCGTCTCACGCTCTACTTTGTTTTAAAATATGGTCTTCAAAGCTCCAGGAATACTTAATATTTTACTTTGCCACTGAAAAAAGTGCAAGCCTTTGGCAGCATTCAGTATATTCGCTGCTTTATT
>JALEHC010000334.1 GCA_022763215.1 Saprospiraceae bacterium | reverse complement strand
TATCCGTATTTATCTCCTCAAAAACCGGTGCAGCATAAGCAGCAGCAGCTGGGAAAGTTCCTTCAGATTCCAGATTTAGGTTCAAGATTTCCTCTGGCCCACGCTTCAATTGCCGCGCCTTTTCGATTACGTTTGATTGCAATAGCCTTTCCTGATTGAGTACCGGATTAAGCTGTAGCCAAAAAATCAAGCTCCCCAATAATCCACTTGCCAATACCCCACCCCAGGTCCAGTCACGACGCTGGCCATAGATACCAATTACGGCAATAAAAGTCCAAATCCAGTAGATGATACTTACCGAAAGGGCCGCCCGAAAGCCCAGCCCCCGAAATACATAAAAACCAGAAATCATACTCACCGTAGCCAGTGCAAAAAACGCGATCAAGTGCAATACAGTACCAGTTTTGGCGTAAGCCTGATATGGGTAGTTCTTGACAAAATACGCCTGCATTTGCTTAGCAATAATGAGCGCCAATACCAATGCAGTGACCACTGATTGTGCCAACAAGCCCGCCAGTAAAAGTCCCAATTGAATGATGGCCAGTTCTTCCTTTTTCTTCACTTTCGTGAAAAATTCACGGATACCAGACATGATAAAACCAATAAAAGGCAAAAAGCCCAATACCATGTATAGCAGATATTCGCCATAATTGGCATGAAAATAATCAAGCTGAAAAGCCGGATTAATAGGCGTAGCTACATTTGTCTGTGTAATCAAAAAGCCTCCCAGCAAAGCCACTACCGGAGAAGGCATGCGCACCAAGCTTCGCCCTTGCGGATGCATAAAAAAGTAGTACAACCACAGCACAGACACCAAAACGACCGTAGTCACCGGCTGAATGCTTAGTGCCAATAACAAAGCCGCATAGTGAGCCACTTGCCAATTAAACTTTGGTTGTTTTAATGCATATACAAACGTCAATAGCACCATTGCCTGAGTCGAAAATGCCCAGATTTCACCACTCGCTACCTTGGCCCAGTTGGGAACAAAAAGCGATCCACCCAATACAAGTAGCGTAAGAATGGGCGTGCGACCGCCAAAAAGGCGACGTGAGAAATAATAAATCCCATAAAATGTCATGATCAACAACCAAACACCAACAAATCGAAACGCAAATACATCGACTTTGCCCGAAAGGGCGCCATACAAACTAGTAGGCCAAAAACCAATCCACTCGCCGCGCAATGCATGAAACAAAGTATAAGCCTCTGCCCCACTCCACACAACAGTATACTCATTGGCAACCAATAGATTAGCCAAAACCAAAATCAAGTAAGTAATTACAAAAACATCGAAGCGATTCAATTTTCCCATGTCCGTATTTAAGTAGTTCGATCAATTTGCCACAAATATAGAAAGCTATTTCATTCCTGCTATTCGTAACCCGGAAATCAAGGCAATGTTTACAGAAACTCTTTTCGCCATGAAAAGTGATTTTCCATCACTTGCTGCTTTGATTCTTCCAAATATTCAATCAACTTCTTAGCAGCAGGCGACAGGCTTTTTCCCTTTCGGTAAACCAAACTCCACTGCGTTACTATCGGCAAGCCCTTCATCTTCAGCATACGCATATCGCCATTCCTCAGTTCGTTACGCAGGCCGATCAGTGGCATAATTGAAAAGCCCAAACCAGCCTGCACAGCTTGTTTGACCGCCTCGTTTGACACCAGTTCAAGCGTGCGATTTACCGAAAGGTTGTGCTGACTGATAAAGCGGTCCATAGCCATACGAGTAGCCGAACCATACTCTCTAAAAATCAGAGGCAGCCCGACCAAATCTTCTGGTTTGAGATTCTTTTTATTCAACTTTTCGGCTTCTATTTTGCTCCCCACAAAGTACAGATGGTTTTTCATCAAAGTCACGGAAGCTACCGTAAAATCATCTGGTGGAACCGAGACCAAAGCAAAGTCCGTTTCATTTTTTGCAAGCGTATCCACCACTCTGAGTTTATTAGTAACATCCATAGCAATTTCTACCTGTGGATATTTTTTTACAAATCCATTCAGGAAGTAGGGCATCACATATTTTCCGGTAGAGACCAAAGAAATTTTGATTTTCCCAGATAACAAGCCTTTATGTTGTTCTACTTTTTCCTTTATAGCGGTCGTTTCTTCGAGTATCCGTCGAAAGATAGCAGCCATTTCTTTTCCAAAATCAGTGATAAAAAGTTGCCTTCCAATCACCTCGGTCAGTGGAATTTCAAACTGATCTTGCAATTTTTTCAACTGAATTGACACCGCTGGTTGGCTTAAAAACAAAGCCTCTGATGCCTTTGTAATACTCTCATGCTCAACCACATGCAAAAAAACATTCAACTGATGAAAAGTATAATTCATAAGTCATTAATTATGCTTAACATAAAAACTATAAATAAAAACTTATCCAAATATACTTCATCTTTGCATCAAACAAAATCAAATCGTTATGACAATTTCACTAAAATCAAAAATGACGCAACCATCTCCTAAAAAGACAAATGAGCAGATGGATGCAGAAGCACTGAAAGCAGCTTTGATTGAAGTATTACAGGAAAGAAACGCGTACCATCCTGACAAAGTCAATTGGAAAGACGAGGAGACGATGGAAGTTTCTGGTTTATCTCATTTTGCCATGCATGCACTGGTATTGAAAGCAGAAGAATTAGGCAAGAAAATTACTTTTGAAAAACAGACGATCATCAAGATTGCATAAAACAACTGAATGGAGAATTTGACTAACCCAGCATTATTATTTTTCCTTTTGGGTATTGTGGCCGTACAATTAAAAAGCGACTTAAAGATTCCGGCCAATTCATCCAAATTTATTGCCATCTATCTACTTTTATCGATCGGTTTCAAAGGAGGACAAGAATTGGCACATAGCGGCCTTAATGCTGAAATCTTTTGGAGTTTGTTTTTCGGAATTATGCTAGCCACCGTAGTACCTGTTTTAGCGTTTTTTATTATCAAACGAAAGATGAGCATCCAGAATGCAGGTGCCATCGCAGCTTCTTACGGTTCGGTCAGTGCAGTAACCTTTGTAACTGCCGTTTCTTTTCTCGACATGGAGAAAGTGGCATTTGATGGCCACATGATAGCCGTTATGGCCATTATGGAAGCACCAGCAATAGTTGTTGGTGTGCTATTGATGCGAAAGCATGAAAAGACCATACAATCCTCTTTGTCTACCTTGCTTCGCCATAGCTTTACCAACGGCAGTGTATTACTGTTGTTAGGTAGTTTGTTTATCGGCATGATGGCCAGTGAAGCCCAGGCAGAAGGAATCAAGCCATTTACCACGGACATATTTAAAGGCTTTTTGGCTGTTTTTCTGCTCGACATGGGTATTACCAGTGGCAAGCAACTCCATGCCATATTTGAGAAAGGCGTATTTCCATTTATTTTTTCCAGTGTGATGCCTTTCATTCACGGTACAATTGCCTTGTATTTATCCACATTCATCACGAATGTTCCCGGCAATCAGTTATTATTTGCCATCCTTGCGGCCAGTGCATCTTACATTGCCGTTCCGGCGGCTATGAAAAGTGCCGCACCTAAAGCCAATTCCAGTATTTATTTACCGATGGCACTCGGCATTACATTTCCCATAAATGTCATTATAGGCATACCTTTTTATTACTATCTGATCCAAAGTTTTGCGCAGGCTTAATATTTCACGAAAGTGAAGGCAGGTGCTTTTTTGCCAAGATGTTACCAAGTTAGAAACTACTGCAAATTTGCAGTAGTTTCTTCTTATTCTTGGGCTATATCTTCACCATATGTTTTGTCTTCTGACGATTACCCACTTGCAATCGGTAATAATAGTTACCGGCAGGCAGTTGACTTCCGTCAAATCGAACGCGATGCGTCCCAGCACTAATTTCCTTATTCACCAACACTTGCAGCTCACTGCCCTGCGCATTAAAAATACTCAGTCGGACAAAAGCCCGTTCACATTCAAACTCAATCGTAGTCCAGTCCCGGAATGGATTCGGATAGTTTTTGGTATTCAGTGCGTCCAAATGCAATACGTCATTAGTATTGGTCACTGTAGTACAAGGATTCAAAATAGGAATATGCTGAAATTCTTGATACAGTAATGCCCGCACCTTCGACTCATCCACTTCAAACCAATCCATCAATATGGAACCATAAATATCTCTAAAATCAAACTGCATGGGTACACCTTCTTGCACCTCCACGGCATCCGGAATTTCCGGGTTATCCCCAAATATCTGCGGATTCACACAACTTCCAAATACCATTAGCGGAGCTGCATCGCCATGATCTGTCCCCAAGGCATCATTTGAACGAATTTGGCGGCCAAACTCTGAAAAAGTCATACTAATCACTCGTTCGTCAAGTCCCAGCTGTTGCAAATCATTCTGAAATACTTCCATCGCTTGAGCAACTGTAGCCAGCAGGGTCGCATGTTCTCCATTTGTCGGATCGTTGCCTTCAATCTGGTTAGCATGCGTATCAAATCCACCTAAACTGACCACATACACCTTCGTTTTCAGGCCACCACTAATCAGCAAAGCCACATTTTTAAGTTGTTGTGCCAGTCTGTTATCATCCGGATAACTAGCGACATTATTGCCTGACTCGGCAGCCGTCAAAATATTCTCAGAATAAGCATTTGTCTGAGCAATTGTTGTACGCAAAAACTGTAATTCCTCACCATAAGGTGTATCCGGCACTTCACTACCTTCCCCTTCCGCCAGAGGTGACAGGGAAAACGGATCACTCAAAGCCAAGCTAAAATTAGCTGCCGTACCCTGACAAGTTTCCGAAACAATACTACCAACGCTTATCGCAAACGGATCATCATGTTCTTCATTTGGGTAATCTTCTGGGAACGTCGGGTGTAAATCTTCCAGATAGCGGCCCAGCCAGCCCGTCGTCCAAAACTCTTCAGCCGGAGAACCAGAAGTCCAGATATCCGTCGAGCGGAAAT
>JALEHC010000333.1 GCA_022763215.1 Saprospiraceae bacterium | reverse complement strand
CCCATTCCCAATCCAAGCATCATCAAAATGGTACCTAGCCAGAATAAGTTGATGCCCGGAAACTCAATAGCCTCCAAAACAATATAATCTGAACGAAGTGAATTGGTAGCCAACTCTAATGGAATTGGACCTCCTGCTTTCTTCTCACCCTTAGCAACCATCAGTTCCATAGATTCAGTTGATGGATTCAGCCCCATAAATCGTAGGTGAATGCCTAGTTCTTGTATCTCGTATTTGAGGTTGTAAGGTCGATTGCCACGGATAAAATACAAAGGCTGGCCAGAATAAGTATTGCCATCGGGGCCTTGTACATTTATCATTGCACCAACTGCTATGTCGCCTTCCTGGGCTTCATATGCCGGATGCTCCGGTTCTTTATTAAAAGATAAAAATTGAATGGTTTGATCTTCAAAAGTAATGCTTTCACCTTGTTTGACTTCAAACGATTGATAGTCCAAATCGTCTTCTGGTGTAAGTATCTGATCTAATACATCCGGATGCAAGCGTACTTTTGAACTTAGTTCATTCATCTGAACTGGATAGCTGTATAATAATTGCTCACGCAAAACTACCACGGGTTTTACCTCAAAGGTTTCGTCCACATCTTTTCTGCTTATCCTTACTTTTGCGCCTACACTTACATCACCCAACTGTGGCTCATAATCCGGGTGGGTCGCATTTCGCTCCAGCGAAAGTACTTCCAAGGTATACTCCTTAACCACAAAGGTATCTTGATCTTCAATAGCTACCGTATCCAGAAAAGTTATGGTTTCTCCTTGTCGGATATCAATAGGCTGGTATTTCAAACTATCTTCTCTTGCTTGCCGGAATTCTGCATCCATTTCTACTTGCGGCAAAGAGGCAATATGTGTAAAAATATCTCGATTCAGGTAGTGCTTGGTAGATGGATTTGAAGCAGCTACTTTCGTAAATCCTTTGCTATACAAGATATTCGGTGTTAGGTTGAATTCTTCAACTACCTCACCTTGTTTGTTCTTTTTCTTATAATTGACGGTGTAAGTTCGAGTAAAGTTATCGATGGTATCTTTGACGTAAGTCACTTCATAATCTCCCATCACCATAGGGGAGTTTTTAAATAGCAAAATATTATTTCTCAGACTTTCGTCAGATGCGCCTTCAATCAAACCATCCATTATAAAAGTATTGGAGGAGATATAACGTTTATTCAGTCCAGAGGCGATAATTCCCAAAATCATTACACCAAAGCCAAGGTGAGAAACCGCAGAAGATGCCAGCTTCAAATTACCCTTAATAAAGAAAATGATATAATCCAAATTGGCAATAACCGAATAAAATCCTGCAAATAACAATACTTTATATTGCCATGCATTCGCATCTATCCATTGTAATGACAGCAGCGTTAAACCTGCGGCAAGAGCTAATCCGACTCCGGTACGTGTTAATACTTTGGGCATTTGTTTCTGCCAATTCACACCTTTATAGCGTAAAAACTGGCTGATTCCGGCCAAAATAGCAATGAATATTGCAATCCACAATTGGTATTTATTGTAGTGAGGTACCGGATCTGTGATCACACTTCCTTCATACACCGGATCAAAAAATTGTACGATCTTATTATAAACGGGCAATGAAGTAGATGCCGTAATAATCAGTCCACTAAAAAGCAATACCAGCGTACCAATAAACATCCAAAATTCACGGGAGGCTGTCGCTTCTTCTTTTTTAGGGGCAGGTACTTGACGAAACTTCGCTATAATCATGCCTATAGACAATACCGAATAAGCAAGAATGAATAAGATTAGTTGCGTTTCCAAACCCATTTCTGTAAAGGCATGCACCGAAGTTTCTCCTAAAACACCACTTCGTGTCAGGAAGGTCGAATACACAATCAAGATGAAGGTAAGCATGTAATACACATACGTACTACGAATGGAATAACCGGTATTGCGTGCAATCAGGTTGGTATGTATACCTGCAATCAGGATCAACCAAGGCACTAAGGACATGTTTTCTACTGGGTCCCATGCCCAATATCCACCAAAACTTAATGCTTCGTAGGCCCATGCACCACCCATCAAAATACCAACACCTAAGATCATACCACTAAACAAGGCCCACGGTAGCGCAGGCTTTAGCCAAGCCTTGTGTTCATTCATCCAAAGTCCGGCAATACCAAAAGCAAATGGTATAGCTGTAGAGGCAAATCCAAGGAATAGGGTAGGAGGGTGTATGGTCATCCAATAGTTTTGCAAGAGCGGATTCAGACCAGTACCCGAAATCAAACTTACATAATCGGCATTGGCAAAAATCGGTGCATCCATCGTATCACGGAGCAATAACAAGGGATTACTTCCAAGTCGGGTAGCTTCTTCTCCAAAACCTATATAAACCCCCAATATCATAGATCCGATAAATAACTGAATACTCGCCAAAACTGCCAATACGGGCGCTTCCCACTTACGAGCCGTACCAATCAATACAAAACCAAGGATAATATGCCAAAACATCCACAACAAAAAGGAGCCTTCCTGGCCTTCCCAAAAGGCCGAGAAAATATACTTCATTGGAAGGTCTTCAGATACGTGAGCTTGCACATATTGATACTCAAAGTATTGGTTAACCATCACATAAAACAATACCCCAATCACTGTAAAGATCGAGGCACCATGTGTAATGAATGCAAAACGGCCCAGATTTCGCCAACTAGTGTATTCGGGTAAATCCCGACGCTGAGTAGCAAAAAAGTAAGCCAATAAAGCCAGCAAACTGGATGCAAAGCTCAAAATCAATGCAAATTGCCCAATGCGGCCCGGTAATAAATGCTCACCTATATACTGAATTTCTTCCATGGTCTTTTTTAGTTATGACTACCCTTTATATGCTGATAATCAATGATGTTTAGCTTTTTTCTTCTCCTTTGATGTATACTTCTTCGTCTTTATACTTGGATGGGCACTTCATCAACATATCTGTTGCATGAAATTCATCGCCCTTCATAGAGCCCGTCAATACAATCTGCTCCGATAGCTCAAAGTCCTGTGGTTTTTCCTGAAAAAGAACCACTTTGCGCTCTTCACCGTCTGTATCGCGTACATAAAATGAAAAATAGTTAGGATCTTTCTCCGGGTTGTAATACATCTCTTTATCTTTTGCCAACTGCCCGACTACCTTCACTTTCCCTTCATCACCTAAAGCTTGTGAAAAAGTAGAGTAGGTACTCATGTCTTCTGCTGCATTCGTCAAAAGTGCAATGGCAACGGCTACCATAACAATGGCAACGATATATATTTTCTTCATGATGTTTAGAGTTTATATACGATTAAACAAATTTAAGTTATGTCGGATGAGCAAAGCCAGAAAGGCACCGTCAAAATGTTGTCATAACTGTTTTAGACGGGTTTTTACCACGATTTTCAGGCTTGTTTTGTCACAAACTTGTAAGGGCCTTAAAGGAGTCGCTCTTTATTAATCCGCAATTTAAAAATATCTGCTCGATTGTAGTGGCCTGAGATGTCAAGATTGAGCTTTTCGCGGATCAATTCTTTTAATGGAGGGAGATCAACATAAAAAATATCTTCTGTTTCAAATTGGGGAGAAAGTATGAATTTTCCATCTGGTCCAATTACACAACTCCCGCCATTTAGCAAATAGGTATCAGGGGCTTTCGCCAAATGGGCTGGCTGTTCTAGTTCCTCGGGTATATCACTTGCTTGCATGATTTGTCCAACTGCTACCACTATGCATCTGCCTTCAAAGGCATAGTGGCGACTGGCTAATTGATGGGCATTATGTACAGCAGGCCAGAGTGCAAAATGTAGTTGCTCTCCGGTTTCGTGCATTGCTTGTCTGGCCAATGGCATCCAGTGTTCCCAACAAATTAAGGCTCCGATTTTACCTTGCGGTAAATTCACTGCATGCAGTCCATGTCCATCACCTAGTCCGTACAATAATTTTTCAATATAAGTAGGCATTAACTTGCGATGATGGAGCATGATCGATCCATTTTGGTCGATCATAAAAATACTATTGAATATCGTGCCGTGGGCAGGGCCCTCCGGCACAACTTCGTTAGCACCAAAAAGCAAACGTACACTCCATTGAGCAGCTAGCTGCTGCAATTGCTGCATGGCTTCGCCATTTGCCGAAAGGCCGTTGTCATACATTCGTTGGAATACCTGTTTGGTCGGGGCATGCTCCCAAAGTGCAACATTCGGACAATGGTCCAGCCAGGCTGGATAGCCTGTAAAAAAGGTTTCACCAAAAGCAACAATATCTGCTCCCTGATTGGCAGCTTGCTGTATCAGCTTTGCTGCTTTAGCAAGGGTGCCGGCTAAATCTAGGTAAACTGGTCGATGTTGGACAATGGCAATCTTCATGCTTCCTTTATTTACCAACAACAAAATTGACCTTGTCGACTCCAGTATTTCCAGTTTGTGGATCGAATGCGGTGACGATTATTTCCATCGAACCAGTATCTTTCACCGGAATGTTGCCTTCAAAAATATTGACGGTGTCCGTTATGTTCATTGGATAAGTTCCAAGCTTTTTATTGTTTTGAAAGACGATGGCTTCAACTTCCATTTTTTCGCCGTTCCATAATCCGCCTTTTGAGATAGTGCATCCACACATCATTACGATATTGGCTCGGATCTTGATTTCGCCTTTACGCCTTTCGGCAGATAGATTCGGCAAATCTGACATGGCCATAAACCGATGCGTTTGTGG
>JALEHC010000332.1 GCA_022763215.1 Saprospiraceae bacterium | reverse complement strand
GGTGTTAAATCTTTGCCATCAAAAGCCTCGTAATCAGAAGGATAACGCTTGAAGCGAAAAGTAAGATTATTCAGGTTGGAATCATCGCCTTGTATTACTGGATTGGGGCCATCGAAAGGCGTCCGATATTCCCAAACTACTTCTCCTTCAGGCGTCAACTCGAATGTATATCCATTGCGTCCAGCGCAAATAAGCAGGTTATCGTTCCACAGAAGTTGCACACTTGATACTGTAGAGGAATACATTTGTTCTGCCATTGGATGATTTGCCGAAAGGCTGAAACCTTCGGGTAGCCACTCCCCTGCCTGCATTGGATATGCCCAATCATTATTATCAAAGCTAGGATTAAAAATATTTACTTCTGAGCTATTTTCGGTAACGCGATTATTGAATACCGCTAATGACTGATAATACGGGGAAGATGGAGAAATAAAATCATCGATCCAATGAATATCGTGTGGATAAAACAATTGCTGATCATCGGCCTCTCCGGCGCGGTAGGTAAGCGGATTGCCCCAACGATAAATCAAGTCCCCGCCCCTACCAGCTAATCCACCAGTATGACCAGCGGCTTCTTCTGTAGTTGTGCTGTGGTCGATGACCCAAACTTCATTAAAGTTAGCCACTGAAAGCAGAATTTGATCGAGTTCAGGATTATAATCGATGCTATTACTATGCATCCAATCAGGTAAGCCATTATTCTTATCCCAGTTAATATCAATGCGTTCTGGATGAGCTGCTACATCGCCGTAATTATCCTTTGTTGGATCAAAGTCTTGGATCAAGTGATCCCAAGCATGCCATTCCCAGACAATCTGGTTGGTTTGAGGGTTGAGTTCGAGTATATAGTCTGGCCATAATTTCGCTTGCGCTAAAAGCGCTGGGTTTCGGCCTGCCTGAATAGCTTGTGCTTCTGTTTTTTGCTCCCAAGAAATCATCAAGACGTTTCCATTGGGCATGGGTGCGATATCGTGGTGTAGCCTGCGCAGGGAGTCGTTTTGGACGAAAGTCCAGAGTAGATTATTATCCCAGTCTCGCATTTCTACTATGGCCCCACCACCGCCGGCCCAGATGGGATCGAAGACGGGGGTATTATTGCGTTTACATTTGATGAGATTTCCATTGGGGAGTAAGTAAGCGATATTTCCGGGTCTGTACTGTGGTTCATCCGTCCATTGATTAATGATCTGGCCACAATTGTTGAGTAAAAAAACATCAGGTTGGTTATTTGGAAAAATCAAATTATACCCAGGAGCCACTTTTTCTGATTGATAGCTAAGTACACCAACCGTATTCTGAGCAGTGAGAGAAAAAAACGGAACGAGAAGTAAGCAAACAAAAGCGAATTTTTTCATACCTAGGATATTTTTCGAAAAATAAGGAGGCTGGAAATAATCAGAAAAAGAAACCGCAGAAAGGTAAGAGATTTAGCAATTGTGGTGGATTTAAAAAATAACAAAGCCGCTCATATTCCAAAGGAACATGAACGGCTTTGATCAGCAATAACCAATTGCTTAGTTTGTAAGGTTTGGCCAGTCTCTGCCATCTGTACGAGTAAGGGTAACTGTACCTGCCTCCCCATAGTCGTTTGACCAAGAGATCGTCAAGTCAGGACCACTTGTACTTACAGATTCGAATACATACAACTCACCCCAACGGCTTGCACCAATTGGCTTGATGATATCACATGCATTTTCGATACGCAAGTCACCAGCACCATCTTCATGAGGAAGTGTTGCACCAGCGCCATAGCATAATTCGTAAGCACCGTAAGAAAAGTCAACTGTGTTATATACACCATTTCCTTCGTCAATCCATTCAGCTGTACCTGAGATAGGAGCTGCACCACACCAAGTTTCAGTAGTTGTGTAGTCAAACACACCACCCAAATCAGATGGACAAATAATAGACTGATCAAAGCGGAACCAACCGCTAAAAGGAGCAGATGAGATAATGTTCGTACCTGTGTTTTCAGCAGTGAAAGTACGGCCATCAGTCATTACGATGGTAGCTTTGAAACGGAAAGCATCACCACCTGCAATGTCATTATCACCTAAGCCAAGTGCATCCATCACTTCTCTCATCCCGAAAGAGAAAGAAGTTGAAGGAAGACCATCAGCAGAAGGCGTAAAGCTAGAAGCTGGTCTGTTAGCGATAGTAACAGGAGCAGAAGTCGTGCTATTAGCATTATCAACATATTCTACTGTCCAGTTGTACTCAGCTACATCCTGGCCTTGATTTTCATCGTAAAATTCTACTGTAAAATCGATTGTAGAGCCATCGATATTGAAGAAGTCATAAGTACCATTGACACCGTCAATTTTACGGGCAAAAGCACCTTTTTCCAGGTCATCAAACTCTACAAAAGCTCTGTCCTTCTCACAAGAAGAGAAAGCGAATAAAAGGACAAAGCCAAATAAAGCTAAACCAATATTTTTAATCATCTTAATTTAAATTTTATTTATTCACTAATCCATTGCTACCACTATAAAAGATAATGGTAGCAATGTTAATGATCAGGATAATATTATTCAATAAATCCAGCTGGGTTTGTATCCCAGAATACTTGCTGATCGATGCTTCTCTGATCTGCTTTTGCATTCAAGTTTACATATACAGATGGATACCACATCAAACGAGCGAATGTACCGAAGTCTGCATCACGCGTTGGCTGCATAGCTTCTGGCTTACCAGTACGACGGTAGTTGTTATATGCTTCCAGTCCCTGGCCCCACAATGCTTTGTGGTATTCTGTCATGATGATGTTCAATTTTTCATCATCATTTGCAGCTGCATAGTCTTCCAATACTTCTGCAACATAAGCATCAACATCAGCGACCAATGTTTCATCAACATCAGCAAGGCTAGAGAAACTTTGTGCTTTAGCAATAGACTGGCGGATACCAGTTTCTAATAAAGCAGCAGGATCACCAGCAGTTCCTAATGTTAAAGCAGCTTCTGCCAAAAGGAAGTGAGTGAAAGAAGAAAGCATGATTGGCTGGATACCAGCACCCAGACCACCATCTGTACCAGCATTAGATACATCTTCACAGTCATCTGCATCAAACTTACCGCCAATTGGGTACAAGCCCATAGCAGAACGCTTCAAATCATCTGGTGGAATACCATCATTGTTTCCGTGGTCACGTCCCCAGTAGCCGCTGTAATTGTCATCTGGATCACCGAAGTCAAGAGATGCCGTACAGAATGGGTAACCATTTGGCCAGTGGAACGGATATGGAGCAGTTACACAATCCAATGTAAACTGATCTTCACCTGTTTCATCACAATCTTGACGGTAGAAATAATATCTCAAACGTGGATCTTCATTTTCTCTGTCACCAGTAGCAAAGAACGTCCACATGTAGTAATTATTCAGGTAAATACTTGGTCCGTTCACCTCATAACCATCTGAGTAAAGAGGGTGTCTTGAATCAGGGTTTACACGGTTTGAACCATACTGATAAGCAAAATCTTCAGTTGCTTCATCAATGATGTCTCCAGCATCTACGATGCTATTGATACCAGAAGTAGCACCAGCCGCATCAACCAGACGAGTTGAAACATAATATCTGATTTTCAATGTATTCGCAAGTGTAATCCACTTATTGAAATCACCATTATAGAAAATATCATTTGCTGGTTTTGGCGTATCATCATTTGCTTTTGCTAATTCAGCAATACCTGCATCAAGCAAAGCAAGTGCCTCATTGTATACCGCTTGATCATCATCAGCTGAAGGAGAAGGATTTTCTACTCCTTGAAGCGCTTCTGTAAATGGAACATCACCCCACATGTCTACTAAAGTAAACAGGGTATATGCTTTCATGATGTTAGTGATACCTGCGTGAATTGGAGAACCTGCATCACCTGCTAGCTGAAGAATCAATTCCATATCAGGAAGCATTCTTGAGTAAGCCAAACGCCATTCGTTATCAAAACTAGTAGGCGCATCTTGGTTATTGTATTGGTTACCAGTTGACATCGCGATCATACGCGTGTATGGCATTGTTTCGAAAGAAGTATTGTATGCGAAGGAACCAAAATCAATTACCATCTGGTTAAATAGAAGGTCTAGTTCCGCATTATCCGGAGTTACTTCATTTGGGTTATCTAGCAAGTCAAGTTCTGTGTTTTCGCAAGAAGCAGCGAAAAAGAACACAACTGCAATTAAACCTAATTTAATTATATTCTTCATTATTTAATCTGCGCTTTAAATGATTAAAATGTTACTCTTAAGCTACCACCAAACTGTCTTGCAGTTGGTACGTTCATCAACTCAAATCCTCTACCATTACCTACACCAAGAGACAATACCTCTGGGTCGAAGTTAGCACCATCAGGGAAACCAAATGCATCAAACCAGATATTCTGAGCTGAAGCAGTGAATGTCAAAGAACCAAATGGCGTGCTTTCCAACCAAGCAGCAGGAATTGCATAAGAAAGAGAAACCTCTCTCAATTTCAGGTAAGTTCCATCGTATACACGCTGCTCATCGTGGAATACCCCACCATTCTGCCAGTAGTGCTGAGTAGAAGTAATCTGAATGTCGTTTGGTGTACCATCAGACTTCACACCTGGTGCGATAACCGGTACAAAACGATCGAAATCAGTTTCTTGGAGGATACCACGAGCCATCAATGTAGAAGGCAAAGTAGAGTAAATAATACCACCATTAACATAAGTCAAAAGCGCATTGAAAGACAATCCTTTGTAGTTGATTGTCAATCCACCATTCAATGTATAATTCGGGTTTGGATCACCAAGTGTACCCAAATCCGGAGCTACCTGATAAGTACCATTACCAGCTACGATTGGGTTACCAGCATCATCACGAAGGATTTTTTCACCAAGGATAATACCATATGGCTGGTTTGGAATTGCAAAGTTACCTAGGTTAGTATAACCTGCGAATACAATCTGATCAACACCGTCTGCTAGCTCTGTTACAACACCTTCGTTAGCAGTCCAGTTGGCATTAACTGTCAAAGAGAAGTCATTAGTTTGGATTGGAGTGAAGTCCAAACCAAGCTCGATACCTTTGTTCTCGATAGATGCCGCGTTAATTGTAGTATTTTCATAACCAGTAGATGGGTCTAGATCAAGATCGATGATCAAGTCATCAGAGTTTTTCTGATAAACAGAAAGGTCTATACCTACACGGTTGTTGAAGAAACGACCTTCCAAACCAAGCTCGATTTCAGAGTGTGTCTCTGGCTTCAAGTCTGGGTTACCAAAACGGTTATCAACTGTATTCGTATTTACAACCGTACCAGAATTGGTGATGAAGCTACGAGTTGCGGTACCCAGTACGTTACGTGTCTGGTATGGGTTAGGATAACCAGCTGAAGTACCATAACCTACGCGTAGTTTCAAGTAATTGATAGTATTGCTTTGACGCAATGCTTCGATTGCTTCTGTAGCAACGAAAGACAAAGAAGCAGATGGGTAAAGAATGGTGTTGTTACCATCTTCCAAAGTAGAAGTCCAGTCATTACGAGCCTGAACATTCAAATAAAGGAAGCTTCTATAGCCCAAAGAAGCCGTTGCATAAGCACCAATCAAGTTTTCTTCCTGGAAGAAAGAAGTATTCACGTGGTTGATATAGTTGTTGTGTGTAGGCAAACCATATACAAACTGCTCAGATGAATTGGCAGTAGTACGGTCAAATACATCACGACGAAGGTTTACACCCAATACCCCACTCAAGTTCCAGTCTTCTGAAAGATTGTAGTCAAGTAATACGTTGAACGTGTGGTCTGTAATGAAGTTGGTACGCTCGTTTGTTACAAGGCTACCATCAGCAATCTGTCCACCACCTTTGTTTACTAAGAAGCGGTTGCGCTGATTGTATCCATCAATACCTAAGCGGTAAGTGGCTTTCAACCAAGAAGTCAAATCGTAGCTTGCACTGATTGTACCGAAGAAACGACGTACGCGCTCACGGTCTTCTGTGTTATTCAACGTCCAGTATGGGTGCTGAATATCATTACCACCACGGTAGTAGATAGAAGAGTTGTCAAAAGGATTTTCATACTCTAGTCCTTCCAAATCTACAGAACGAGGTGTATAAAATACGTTTGAGAATAGAGAAGCACCTGTTGGGTTAGAAGAGAAAGATACACCTGCTGGTGGAGCAACACGATTAGACGTTACGTAGTTAAACGTAGAGTTAATCTGAAGTCCATTAGCCAGTTTGGTACCAATACCCAAACCAAAATTGTGCTTGTCATAAGTAGTCAAAGGAACAAAACCATCTTCTGTACGGTAGCCGTAGTTGAAATTCAGGTTGGTGTTATTAGCCAACTGCGTTGCAACGTTTACGGAAGTGTTGCTAATCGTACCTGTTTTGAAGAAGTTTTGAAGGTTGTCATACGCTTGATAGTCGTAGCGTGCGCCAAGATACTGTGGCAAAACACCATTAAGTGCTGCACGGTCGTATGGGTGAGCTACAGTTCCATCTTCTGCTACACCGTTCTTACCAGGCTGGTCAAAAGGAGCACCCCAGTTAGAGAAGGCCGCAGATGCGAAGTTGTGGAAGCCATTACCATAAGAATCCTGATCTTCAGGAAGAGAGGCAATCTGATTGGCAAAAACAGACTGGTCAACGGTTACTTCAAATTTCTTGTTTAGGTTTTGACCTGCGCTACCATTTTTGGTAGTGATCAAAACAACACCATTACGACCTGCCTCACCGTAAAGTACGGTTGCAGAAAGTCCCTTCAATACAGAAACTTCTGCAATAGAGTTAGGATCAAGGTCAAGGAAACGAGAAGAAGAAGTAGCACCACCGTTTGCGAAGTTACGGTCTGTGTTAGTGTCAGAGTTGAATGGTACCCCATCAACGACGAAAAGAGGCTGGTTGGTACCGGTAATAGAAGAGTAACCACGGATGATTACGTTTGTACCAGAACCTGCCAAACCTGAAGTTTGAGTGATATCAACACCAGGAACTTTACCTCTCAACACACGCGCTACATCCGCTTCCGGACGCAATTCCAGCTCTTTACTTCCGAGCGTGGTTACGGCGTATCCCAAGGCTTTCTTTTCCTTTTTGATACCCAAACCAGTTACAACGACTTCTGCCAATTCTTCAGCAGCTTCCGCTAAAACTAGGTCAATTGTGTTTGAAACACCGACTTCTACCTCAGAGGTAGCAAAACCAGTGTAGCTCACTACCAATGTAGTGCTTCCATCGGGTAAGCTCAGTTCGTACTTTCCATCCAAGTCCGTTACGGTACCGGAGGAAGTACCTTTTACTAGGATACTGGCACCGATTAGTGGCTCGCCACTTTCGTCAGTCACCGTACCTGAGATAGTTCTCTGTGCTAAAGCTGTACCAATAGCAAAAAGAACTAGCATCAAAACTAGTGAGAGTTTTTTCATACTAATCCAAATTTTGTTGATTAAAACAATATCTAAAAGCTAAACTAATCCAATTTTTTAATAATTTCCTAACACACTCTTAACTTTCCTGTAACACTTGAACGTTTGTTTTTTAGTTTCGCTGCCTCATTTACTGTGTCTCAGGTTCTTGTGTTTCTATTTTTTTTGCGTGTTTTTTTGTCATTTCCCGGATATTAATCGAGTATTCCGGTTGCTTTTGGGTAAGTTTTTTTCTTTCATCTGCACATATCACCATCACCCATTCAAGTTTCAAAGAGACTTTGTCTTTATGAGGCTTTGCTTTTGCAAGCACCTATTATCCAGGCACTTACAGTTATTTTGTACATTTTTGAAATTACCAAAGTGTCAATATGTTAACTACTTTTGGTAATGGAATGGATGTCAATTCAAATCGCAGATAATAATGGTCAAGTGATCAATGATGAGCTAAAGGTAAAAAAAGTTAAGAAATTCCAAATGGCTTAAATGAATCTTTTCAAAACATTTTTCTGCCTTTTTCCTTCTATTCGCAATCAAAGCACGACATCACTGCCAACTGAGCAACATTATTATTTGGTAAAAATTATTTTTTATTGCGATTTTCCAAATTTCATTTTCCCACCTCGGCCACTTTCGTGAAAAATCTACTGTTTGCGTCTTATTGCAACTTTTGTAAATACATCTGAATGGTATTGCTCAATCCATAGTATAATGCATCCGAAATTAAAGCATGTCCAATCGATACTTCTGCCAAATGAGGAACTTGTTTTTTATAAAAGGCAAGATTTTCCAAATTCAAATCATGTCCGGCATTAATTCCTATGCCCAATTTATGCGCCAACTCTGCGCAACGAGTATGAGCAGCGACTGCCTGACCTGGGTCTTGTTCAAATGCTTTGGCATAATCACCAGTATAAAACTCAATTCGATCTGCCCCCACTTCTTTGGCTCCTTCAATAAATTTCTCGATCGGATCTACAAAAATGGACACGCGAATATGCTTTTCTTTCAGCCGTGCAATCACTTCTTTCAAAAAACCAGCATTCTTAATGGTATCCCACCCCTGGTCAGAAGTTAATACCCCCGGTGCATCAGGTACCAAGGTGCACTGAGCAGGCGGATGATCCAATACCAATTGCATAAATTTTTCGGTAGGGTTTCCCTCAATATTGAACTCTGTAGTTACGATTTCGCGTAAAGCGGGAATGTCTGAGTAGCGAACGTGCCGCTCGTCTGGCCGTGGGTGTACCGTAATACCATGAGCACCATATGCTTCACAATCTTTGGCTACCTGTTCTAAATTTGGCAAATTTCCCTTTCTGGAATTCCGAATTAGAGCGACTTTGTTGATATTTACGCTAAGTCTTGTCATAATTAATTTGGTTTGCCTGCAAGTTCTTTAATTTTTGAGAGATTCTCAGACCCCAAGCTCACATTATGACAATGAATTGAAAAAATAACAACAAAGCGACTTCAGGACTGTTGGTACTTTCGGTATTGCAGATTCCTGCCTAACAATATGATACAATGGATAATTTATTGCCGAATAACCCTTCAAACTTACAATCACCTCCTGCTTCTTTTATTGTACTACTGATGTGTTTGCTCACTGGCTACCTGATTAGTGGTCTGCTGATTATTGGACTAGGTCAAGCTTTTGGCTTTGAACTCAATAAGCTCCTGCTTTCGCTAAATGAAAATAGCCCTTTGCAGGATCGCAATCTCGTCAGAATCATTAATCTGATTAGCCACACACTTACGTTCACTTTTCCGGCTCTCCTTTGTACTTACCTGACTCATCGCTCCCAATGGCTAAATGCATTGCGGCTAACGCAAAAGCCTAAAGGCTCTAATATCGGACTTGGAGTATTACTTATTCTGATCTCTTTTCCATTTGCTATGTATACTTATCAGATCAATCAGCAAATACCGCTGCCGGAATGGGCAACGATCATTGAAAACAATGCGGAAGATATGATTGCCGGACTGATGGTCATGGAAAGTCCATTTGAGTTTCTGTTTAGCTTGATCATCATGGCCGTTATGCCTGCTATCGGAGAAGAGCTCTTGTTCAGAGGAGTGATTCAGGACAATTTGGAAAAATGGATGGGCAAAGGAGAATTAGCGGTTTGGGTTACAGCTATTCTGTTTAGTTTATTTCATTTCCAGTTTGAAGGTTTTTTACCTCGGATGTTGTTGGGTGCACTGCTAGGCTATTTGTTTTTCTGGACGCGAAACTTATGGATTCCGATTATAGCACACTTCTTTTTTAATGGCATGCAGGTGGTTGGGCAATATTTGGCGAAAAGCCAAATGACGGAGTCCGAAATGGAACAAGTACAGGAAGTTCCGTGGGGAATTGGTATGGTTTCTTTATTTTTGATACTTGGAATCGCTTATTTCATTAAAAAAAGCAATCCGCAGACGTCATGATGAATGGACTCAATCGGAGGGTATTAACCGCTATTATATTTGTATCGGTTATGATATCGGGCTCTTATGCCGGGCCTCTGGTTTTTGTTGGGCTATTTGGTCTGATTGCAGCGTTGTGCCTCTGGGAGTTTTTAGGATTGGTGCTCGAGCCTGGCCTCGATCGAAAGCTAATTGGCCTTTATATTGGTCTGTTTCCTTATTTTCTAGCTACTTTATATCATTTGGATATTATCGACGATACCGCACAGTTTACCCTTCAGGCTAGTTTGTTATTTGTTCCGACTTTGTTTCTCGTTTTCCTGTATGAATTATCAACCAAAGGAACTAAGCCATTTTCCAATATTGGTTTTATTATGCTGGGTATGATATATATAGGTGTACCATTTACGCTTTTGGAGTTTGCTGCTTTCGAAAACAAAACGTATCACGCTAATATCGTCATGGGGCTACTATTAATGACTTGGATCAATGACACTGCTGCTTACTTTGTGGGTTCTCAGATCGGTCGCACGCCCTTATTTCCAAGAATTTCACCTAAAAAAACCTGGGAAGGTACACTTGGTGGAGTTGCTGGTACATTTGTGCTTGCCTTTATCCTCAATACTGTTTTTGCCGAACTTCAATTGATAGACTGGCTCATCCTGGCCGTATTAGTAGGCTTGTTTGGCTCTTTGGGCGATCTGGTCGAATCAATGCTCAAGCGTAGTTTTGCCATCAAAGATTCGGGCAGTTTACTGCCAGGACATGGCGGATTTTTAGACCGCTTCGACGGATTTATTTTTATGCTCCCGTTTGCAGCAGCTTATATCGTTTGGTTGCGGTAAAATAAGACCGGAGTATTATATTTACATCAAAAAAAATGCGGTTCCATAAAGAAGGTCATTTGATCATTGTAATAACGCTGGCCATCGTAGCTGTCATTAACTACCTCTTCCTCGAATATCTGCCATTTTTGTTTTGGTTTTCGGCTATTGCTACTGCCGGATTGCTCTTCTTCGTTTTACAATTTTTCAGAAATCCAGTCCGCACCATACCCGAAAACAATGAAAATTACCTCTATGCACCAGCCGATGGAAAGGTAGTGGTGATTGAAGAAACAGAGGAAACAGAATTCCTGAAAAAGCGCTGTATACAGTTGTCGATCTTTATGTCACCACTCGATGTGCATGCCAATCGCGTACCAATTAGCGGTAAGGTAAGTTATTATAAATATCACCCTGGTAAGTACTTAGTTGCCTGGCACCCCAAATCTTCAACAGAAAACGAGCGCAATACTACGGTCATTCATACCGGAAAGACTGAAATCTTGATTCGCCAAATTGCAGGAGCAGTGGCTCGCCGCATTATCAACTACATGCACGAAGGCAAGGTCGTCAAGCAAGGCGAAGAGTTGGGTTTTATTCGTTTTGGCTCGCGCACAGATGTTTTCCTACCACTCGATACCGAGATCAAAGTAAAAATTGGAGAACAAACGTATGGCAACAAAACAGTGCTTGCTGTTTTACCAGATTAAGCTAAATTACACGTCATCTTCCTTTTGCGTAAGCAATAAAGGATTCGTCAAAATTTCAGAAAACTGACAAGGATCAACCCCGTTTTTATGATAAAAATCCAGGGTATGCTTTTCGAGGAAACTATCCAGAAAATCATCTGCATACTCGTGCTGATGCTGTTTCACCCAATGAACTTTAGCTTTTAATTTCTTTTTACGGTTCATCATCTTGTAGAAATAAATTCGCTCTATTTCCATCGAAATATCCGCTCCTTCCCAATCATCATAATAGCGTTCTGCTTTGCGCAACATCTCAAATTTCTTTTCCTTATCGCGATGCGTCATTCCTTGGCAGAAATAAAACCGAGCTCGCTCTCGCTTAAACTCCATTGGATCAAATGCTTTTTCATAATCTGCGTCGGCTTCTTCGTACTTTCCAAGTGCATCATAATTTGCAGCGCGAAGGACATAATATTTGCTCAAATTTTCGCGGTCTTTTTTACGAGCATAACGAATCAATTGATCCAATAGGTTTGCAGCTTCTTGATAGCTATTCTTATGGCTATAAAAAGCTGCTCTTTCGATATAAAAATCCGTCCTTGGCAATAATTTTTTATAGTACAAATCTGCTCTCGAGTAGCGTTGCTGCTGATCATAATAAGCGGCCCGTTGCTCATAAAACTCCTTCTTGGGCAGTACTTTTCGCCAGCAGCGATCAGCTCGGCTATATTCATTCACCGCATCATAAAAATTAGCGCGTTGAGTGTAGTAAGCCTTTCGGTCCATTACTTTCCGGTAGTGCCGCTCGGCCTGACTATAACGCCCCAATGAGTCATAAAAAGCTCCGCGTTGCATGTGAAATGCTTTAGCCGTCAGCACCGATTCCCAGTCTTTTTCCGCTCGGTCATATTTGCCTTGAGCGTCCCACAAACGAGCACGGGCACGAAGGTATAGGTCTTTTTGTGCCTCATTATTTACCAACCGAATGGCCTTTGAATACTCATCAATCACAAACCGAAGCGTTTTGCGATCTTCCCAAGGATAAGTAGCATCAAAATATTGGGCTTTCAAAGCATGATAGGTTGCTTGCTTTTTGTCTAGCTGCTTTGCTTTCGCAAATTCATCAAAGGCCTCCATGAATACGTCTTCATCCGGAATCTGCTGCTGTGCAATGGGTGCAAAAAGGGAATAATTTTCCATGCAAAAAGCGAGTCGCTTCGTTGAACTCAGCACATGTAAGCTATTCCAGATGGTAGATGCCAATTCCTGTGCTTCGCTCTGCGCTGGCTGCATCGTCTTCATCTGATCAAAAGCCTGCCGATACAATTCGAGTATTTGTTCTAGTTCTTGCTCCTCTTCATTATAAAGCGATAGACGCAATAGGGCCTGAAGCACTAGAATCTCAACCGAGCTACGATTATCCGCCAGTGCCATAGCGCGTTCATATTCGCGGAAAGCAGCTTCAAACTCGCTCATCTCCGTCTGAAGAATCTCTGCTCTTCGAAGAAGGTACTCAATTTTCGTAACCGGATCAGGGGTTAGGTCGATCAAGTGATCGAGGTCAGTAAGAATATTCTCAAACCATTTGAGCTTGCGATAAATCCGAATCCGTTCTTCGAGGAAAGATTTCTTCTGTTCGGCTTTCGCCAAATCAATAGCTTGGTCTAAGTATTGAAGTGTTTGGCGCAGATGGTGCGCCGAGGAATCGATTTGGTAGAGCATACTTGCTTTGAGGGCATAGTATTCTGGCTGTTTTGGATCAATATGGATCGCACGATCCAGTTCATCGATGGCAGCCTGATATTGCCCTTGTTCACCAAATACTTTAGCATGATCGTATAGGCTGGAGCCTGCGATCCGCTCTGATTGTGCTTTTTGTAGCAGCGTGTTTACGAGTAAGGTCACCAATGCAGTGATAACGATAACGGCAGACATTATCACTAATCGACGCTTACCCCAAACGCTAGCCTTGCCTTTGGGATGCATAAAATCTGTTTTTACTCTCTAGCGTGTTTCTCAATCATAGGAGGTGGGAGGGTAAAGTGTAGTAGAAAGAACATTTCCCGATGTTCATTAGACAAATTCTCCCTTTTCCTGCCTTTAAATTAGCTTTTTTTTGATAAATAAAAAAGCTTAAATCGTTCTGTGGCGCTATTTTTCATGCAAGCGGCCTATTTTTTAATGTATGCGGTTACTTCTGCGCTCCAATAAGAGGGTATTTTGCCATTCTCCATTGAGTTTTGCTATACGTTCGCGGTATCCGACTTCCCTAAACCCTGCACTTTCGTGCAAACGACGACTAGCTGGATTTTGTGGAAATACCACTGCTTGTAGCATCCAAAAACCTTCTTCTTCAGAAGCCTTTACCAAAGCATTCATCAATTGTGTTCCCAAGCCTTTCCCCCTGGCTTTCGCCGAAATATAAATACTTAGCTCCGCTACTCCTCGATAAACTTCCCGTCCCGAAACAGCCAATAAGGCAGCCCAGCCCAGCAAATGGCCAGCCTCACTAATACCAAGCCTACACTGGGGCAAGTACTTTTGATGCCAGGTATTCCAGTCTGGTACTTCTGTCTCAAAAGTCGCCAGACCGGAATCAATCCCTTCTGCATAAATTTGCCGAATAGATGGCCAATGTTTAGCACTCAGCTCGTGAATGCGACTCATAGGTTCTGATTTTAGCAACAGCCACCGCCCGGCTGGCAGTTTGTTGCCAGTTCTAATTTTGGTTTGCAAACCGTAGGTGGTACAAACATTTTAAAGTGAATGCGATCTGCACGGCTTTCAACATCCTGAACTTCATACACAGAGGTTCTCAGTTCGCCATGCCCCCACTCAAAGAAAAGAGGTGTTTCTAATTGCATAGGCTTTGCTTTGTGCACAATATCAAAGATTTTCAATGCCTTTTCGGCACTCATCCCCTTTTCTTTTTGCTCTCCGTCTTGTACCCATAGCTGCACTATCGTTTGATCATAACTATCGGGACGACCACCACAATCTACACTTTCGACATGTACATTTTTCACTTCGGTAATATGAAAACTAGCCGGCACCAATGCTCCAGGGCTGTATTCAAATACTAATTCCGCAGCAGGCTGCGCTTTCAATAGGTCTAAAAATTCTTTCAGTTTCATTTGTTTGTCATTTTCAATCGTAATATTGCGATAAATTTTATCAAAAAAAATGTCTTTCATTCGGTAGCAAAGCGACGACTTTTAACAGCAAGCATCAGGTCGATCAAACAAAAGATTGAGCAGCAGCCGGGCTTTTTCCCATTGCTCTTGATCAATACAATAACAAACCTTCACCCCTTCCACTTCTCCTTTGATGAT
>JALEHC010000331.1 GCA_022763215.1 Saprospiraceae bacterium | reverse complement strand
TTCTGAGCTTTCCAGCGAAAGCAAGGAGAGGGCAGGCCTCCAAAAAGGCCCGTGCCCGTATGAAATAATTTCTGAATTTAACTCAGTTGCATTGGGACATCCATTAGCAAAACTTTAGCATTGCTGTCTGCTGAAATATCAAAACCTGTCGTGTCCCAGATTCCAAACCCGTCTCTTTTGCCCAGTTTTTGACCTGCGATGGTCACCTCACCTTCAATCACGAAAGCATACACGCCATTACCCGGTCGACGAATAGTATACGTTTCAGAACAAGCTTTTTCCAGATCACCTAAATGAAACCACGCATTTTGGTGTGACCAAACGCCATCATCGTGAGAATTTGGGGAAAGTATTTGCCGAAAGGCACTATTGGCAGTTAGACCATTGAGTTGTATCTGGTCATAGCGAGGCGTTACATTCTTTTTATTTGGAAACATCCAGATTTGAAGGAAGCGAACTTCTTTATCGCCATTCTTATTAAATTCGCTATGATAAATGCCCGTTCCGGCACTCATTATTTGCACATCGCCTTCTTTAATGACCGCTACATTTCCCATGCTGTCTTTATGCTCAAGATCACCTGAAAGCGGAATAGAAATAATCTCCATATTATCGTGTGGATGCAAGCGGAATCCGCGGCCACCGGCTACTACATCATCATTGAGTACCCGCAAAACGCCAAAATTCATACGATCCGGATTGTAGTAATTTGCGAAGCTAAAGGTGTGGTGGGTATCGAGCCAGCCATGATTGGCGTGGCCACGAGTATGCGCTTTGTGCAATACTGTTTTGGCAGTTTTTACTTCTTCATTGGGCAGGTGGTTAAAACCGACCTGGTCCATTAGTTTGTCGTAAGTAGAAGATTTGTTTTCGGCTTTTAGCTGGTTGGCCGTTAATCCAAGACCTGCTGCTCCGAGGATTGATTTCTTGATAAAGTCCTTTCTGTCCATGTCGTTAGGTTTTGTCTAATACAATAATCCGTTTTTTTCAAGAATTTGGACAGGTAAAAAAGCTTTCTTTCATTGTAAAAATAACGGAAACCATTATATCTGATGAGTTCAAATGCATAAAATATATATTCTATAATTTTTTATATTAAATACATTTGATATTATTGGCTTTATGTAGATGAAAGTTGTAAATTTGCCAACATATGATGCATATGACTGTCATTCTATGGCATTTATATAAAATCAAATGAGCTTCAATATAGAGGCTATCTAATACCAAATAGTTTTAAAAGGAATGGCTTAGACCATTCCTTTTTTGTTCAACCCTTTTTCTCTTCCATACCAGGCTGCTCAATTTCATAATCTTCCTTTTGTTTGGATTGACGAACCATTTTCTTGACATCTTCCAACAATTGTTTGGCATCGAAGATGATTCCGTCCTTGATGGTATACTTCACACCACCGACCCTAACTACTTCATTGTCAGGTGTTAGTTGTATTGCACCTGTACCATATAATACCTTCAGGTTTTTGAGTGGATTTTCTTCAACTATCGCAAAATCTGCCAGTTTCCCAACTTGTACACTGCCGATTTTGTCATCCATTCCGAGTGCTTCTGCACCATTCAAGGTAGCGGACATAATCACTTCCAGGGGATGAAACCCAGCTTCTCGCAATAATTCCAGCTCTCTGATATAAGCAAAACCATATAACTGATAGATAAAACCAGAGTCCGAACCCGCAGTAATTCGACCGCCCCTGTTTTTATACTCTCGTATAAAAGTCATCCACAAGCGATAATTTTCCCGCCAAGCGACCTCTTCCTCCGTACCCCAAGAATGCCAATAGGAGCCGTGCGAAATCCGACTTGGCATATAAAAACGCCAAAGCGAAGGCATGGTATATTCTTCATGCCACTCTGCCCGACGAGCTCGATGCAAATCCCGACTAGCTTCATAAATATTGAAAGTGGGATCAATCGTGAAGTCTAGTTCCAGCAGTTCGTCCATGACCTTATTCCAATGTTCGGAGTAAGGCTTGGCAGCTTGCTGCCATAAACGGCCAGCTTCTTTGAAACGGTCTTGTTCGTTCTGGTAGTTATAGTCGAGCGGATAGTGTTGTACGGTGCGATCATCAAATAAAGCTTCTGGCAAGCCATACCAATGTTCCATAGTTGTTAGTCCGGCTTTCGCCGAATGCAACACATTCCACTTGGCGACATCCATTTGGGCATGGTGGCAAGCAGAACGCAAGCCGAGCTTTTTGTTTTCGTCCAGTGCAGCTGCCATGATTTCTGGTGCTGCTCCAAAAAACTTGATGCCATCTGCTCCTTTTTTTGCATTTTGGCGTACCCATTCCCGAGCCATTTCAGTGGTACTGATCGGTTCTTCTGATCCTTGACCAAATACCGTATAGGCTTCAATTCTTGGTGCGGTAATTTCGTTCTTTTCACCTCGTGCTTTGTGTTTGAGTACCCAGTCAAGTCCATTCCCACATGCTGGGTCGCGAATGGTGGTAATCCCATGACCCATCCATAATTTAAATACGTACTCTGCATCTGCTCCTTGCATTTTTCCGCCAATGTGGCCATGCATATCTACAAAGCCCGGAAGCAAATACATCCCTTCACAGTCAAGTTCTTTACCGCCCGGTTTTAGTTTAGGTCGACCTTCCGGATCAATGGGAACACCTGGATAGCCAACTACCTTGATTTCTTTGATTATATTATTTTCAACGACTATATCGATTGGGCCTCTTGGTGGGGCACCATTGCCATTAATGAGAATGACTCCCCGAATGATCAATTGCTCAAAAGGTCCTTCACCGCGATAGCGATCTGGGGCCTCCTGTACTTGGGCCTGTAGGCCAAATAGGATACCAATCGCCAAAAAAGTGGAGATTAAGTTTTTCATACTAATTGGTTTTGAGTAGTTAGACGGAATTATAAACAAGTAAAATTTTATAGGGTCAGCACAAAATAATCTCCTAATTATCTTATCATCAATTAGTTCAATCATTTTGTGCTGACAAATTTTACTTATCC
>JALEHC010000330.1 GCA_022763215.1 Saprospiraceae bacterium | reverse complement strand
CGTCCGAAGTAATCAGGCCGATCCATTTTTACAGGAATTGCTCTTGCAGCCTTTGGCTGCTTCTTGGTGTCGTGATCGCAACAGCGATCTTCAAGTGGTGTTTTGCTACTGTCTAGAGGTTCTAGTATAAGCATTTCAGCATGACTGCCTGCAAAGAGGGGTACCATTAGCAATAAGCCAAACAATAGAAAGATTGCGCTTCTCATTTCTTAGATTTTTTTGGACTTCCGTCAAAGCGGTAAGTCTCTAGTCGGGTAAAAATTATGTAGTCGGGCTAAGTTTAGGACGGATACGAGTATTCGATCCGTCTTTCAATCTCAACGTTTAATTCTTTTGCAATAAAACAACACTCTTTCGAATAAAGTGCACCGTATCAGATAAACTTTATGTTAAAATTTTATACGGTTGAATTAGCATTTTCTTTACAATTATCCTTTCTAATTAGCTATTTTACTATAAAGACAGAATATTTATTCAAGGGATGCATTTTTACAACAATTAATCGATGAAAGAAGCTTTATTCACGATTAATTCTTTGTTAGTCGATATTTACATTCCGATTTCTTTTAATAAGAATACTTGCCTTTCGGCAAATAGGTTACAAGCACCTATCTCTTTTCTTAATATTTGGACGAGGTCGAAAACAAATTTGTTACAGGAATAATTGTATTTTTCCAATTATCCATTACTTAAATCCATTTGACTCCGCAGTTATGACCATTAAGACTCGAGGAATTGTTTTCAGAGCGATTAAGTATGGCGAGACCAGTCTTATCGTGGATATTTACACGGAGGAAAAAGGCCTGCGTAAATATATTATCAATGGTGTCCGATCAAGAAAAGCAAAAACCAAGGCCAGCCTGCTACAAGTAATGTCTATTGTTGATATGGTAGCCTTTGATCGCGAAGACCGCGACCTCAATAGAATACAAGAACTCAAAAGTGGATTTATTTACCAAGGAATTCCTTTTAATGTCATTAAGGGAGCCATTGGTTTGTTTATTGCAGAAGTAGCTCGAAAGACTATCCGAGAAAAGGAAGAAAACCCAGCCCTTTTTCAGTTTCTTTTTGAAGTTTTCACCTTTTTGGACCGTACTAAGGATAGTCCGGCCAATTTGCACATTTTTTTTCTATTGGGACTCAGCAGTTTTTTGGGCTTTATTCCGGGAGGAGATTATACAGAAGAAACGCCTTACTTTGACTTAAAAGAAGGCGTATTTACAGAGCAAGAAGGCCATGCTCACTGCCTAAATGAGCACTTCAGTGCTTTACTTTACCAATTTCTGGAAACACCAATGGAAGCTTGTCACCATATAAAGATGAATCGGGCAGAACGCAAAGCACTACTACAGGATGTGCTCTCTTATTTCCAATTGCACATTGATCATTTTCCGACCATTAACGCACACTTAGTACTACAAGAGGTATTAGAGTAAAAAAAGCAGTGCGACGGCACTGCTTCAACTAATTACTTATGGTTAAAACGCAGCTCAAGGCTGCCATTTTATTATTTACACATTAGGGATCGTCAATTCCTGATCAGGGTGGATCAGGTTTGGATCTTTTAGTTTATCTGTATTCGCTTCAAAAATTGCTTGGTACTTCATAGGGTCGCCATAGTAGTGCTTAGCGATCAAAGACAAAGATTCACCACTTTTTACCGTGTGTTTGTGGTAATAGTCGGTAATTTCTACTTTGATGTCCGCCTTCAAATCATCTGGCTCATCTTTACCTGCAATCTCTTTAATTTTGTCCCACATGCGGTTTTTTTGATACTGTGTTTCAGTAGTACCGCCGATTTTTAATACACCATCTAATTCTTCAACATATCCATCCTTTACACCAAACTCTTCACCCAAATCAAGAACTGGTTGATACTTGTCTTTTAGAGACATACTTTTCTTTTTTAAGTTTTAAATAAAATAGGATTTATAAAGTGAGTCAATTTCAGGAACTGACCCTGTTTTCTATTTGGAAGTTCTCCAAGTCAATTTTACGACGAAAAAATCCAGTTAAGTAACGAAAACACAAAGAAGAAATCTTCAGCTGCATTCAACAAGCTGAAAATACAAAATTCTTTGTCCATTTCTATTCGGGAATGACAATAAATTTCAGCTTACACAGAAGCAGTTGGAAAGTGTAATTATCTCCTTTATGTTTGCTTTTTATGCAAAATGCCGCACCAATCAAATTTTAGGCGGTTCTTAAAATAAATTGCACTGGAAAAGAGTTTATATTTGTACCCAAGCGCGATAGGATATTAAATATAGTATACACTCACTTTTAGGATTTTATACAATAGCTACCTCCTGGTTTAATTGATCATTTTAGGCTCTTTTACAGAGCAATAATTTTCGCTTCAAAAACTTAACTAACAACAAAATTATGCAATACTCCGCCCTGTTTATTTGGGCCCTGATGATGCTTGCGATAAGCACAATGCAGGCACAATCCCAAATTGAGCAGAGTTTGGTCGTGAGTATTCAATGGTGGGAAGGTATTCCACCAGATCAGGTCGAAACCGCAGGTGAACAACCGGTTAATCCGGTAGTCGTTGTACGAAAATCTCGAAACCTAGTTCTTTCTGATCGCTGGAAACTGGCAGCCGATATTCGGCTGTTGAAAAATACACGTCCATACATTAGTTATCGACCAGAGGCCTATGAGACCTTTCATTCCTCGATTCCGATGTATGCGCGTTTTATGATTACTCAGCGCTTTGACATCAATGCAGGCATGTACATAGGTGCATTTCTCAACAACCGAGATTTGCCCGAATATATCCCGCTTGACCTTCGGGTACTTGAAAAACTGAACGTCCAATTCGACGGTGGAATAATCGCAGGCATCGGCTACACATTGCCTTCAGTCGGAAAGCTGATTGCCCGGTACAACTTCGGCCTTCGAAAGATCGTTCCTGTAGGAAAAGATCAAAGGACAACTAATCAACTGTTAGAGTTAGGTATTACAATCAACATATAATAACTGTATTATAAAAGTTCTAAAGTTTAGCGGCGTATTAACTATACTTTAGTTCATGGGATTCTAATTGTGGTAAGTGCCTTCGGACCGTTTCCGAAGGCATTACTATTTTATGGCTATTTATATCCAGAACATTCTCTTTCCTGAATTGTATTTAATGCTTTAATCGCATTTTTTTATTCTATCAACAACTACCATGACAAAAACGATACTTATTACTGGTGCCAGCAAAGGTATTGGTCGAAAGACCGCAGAACTGCTAGCCGCTGACGGTCACCAATTGGCACTTGCATCCCGTGATACCAGCCCACTGAAAGACATACAGGCACAATACCCCGACCAAATTTTATTAAAGGACACAAATGTAACCGATAAAACGGCTGTACTGGATTTGGCGAAAGCCACAATCGAAAGATTTGGCAAAATTGACGTTCTCATTAATAATGCAGGTCTTGGACAATTTGACCGTTTGGCAGAAGCTCGAACAGAAGACTGGGACAAAATGATTGATGTCAATATCAAGGGGGTATTGTACGCTATCCATGCTGTACTACCCGGAATGATCGAACGAGAACAAGGTCAGATCATTAATATGGGGTCGGTGGCTTCGCATCACGTATACCCTCGCTCTGTTGTATACGCCGCTACTAAACACGCGGTTAAGGTAATTTCTGAAGGGCTTCGATTAGAATATCAGGATAAAATTCGGATTACGACCATCTCTCCGGGAGCAGTCAATACAGCATTTGCCGATAATATGAGCAATGATGAAATTCGCAAAGAGATGCAATCCTATCTCGAAGGTGGTTTATCGCCTAATACGGTAGCTGAAGCGATAAAACAGTGCATCGACTACCCAGAAAATGTAACTATGACAGAGATGATTATCCGCCCTAAGCGATAATACTTTGCTTGGTGTCGCTACCTTAACAGAACACTAACTTTGGGGAATGCATCTTTTCTTTTGTAATATTGTACTTTTAAGGAAATTAGAAAGTTCAAAATCGAAAATACATTTATGAGACAATTCAGCATTCTTTTTGCATTCCTGCTAGTGGGTACTTTTGCTTTTGCGCAGGACGCTTACAAAGCAACCAAAGCCGGATGGCTGGTAGATATTGACGAAGCTTATAAAATTTCTCAGGAAACAGGAAAGCCAATTTTAGCTAATTTTACCGGTAGCGACTGGTGCGGCTGGTGCAAAAAACTGGATTCCGCAGTTTTCCAAAAGTCGGAATTCAAAAAATGGGCGAAAGAAAATGTTGTTCTGCTGGAACTTGATTTTCCACGCCGCAAAAAAATTCCAGATGCTATCCGACAGCAAAATTATGCTCTACAACAAAGTTTTGGTGTACGCGGATACCCAACGATCTGGGTATTCAACCTCAATCGTGATAAAGAGTCTGGTCAATTCCAGATTGAAGCATTAGGTAAAACGGGTTACACACCTTCGGTACAACAATTTACCGGTGGCGTTGAGCAAATGATTGCTCGAGGCAAATAAAAAAATCATGGAGTGGTTTTGTCATCGCCTTTCGGCAAATGCCAAATAATCGTGGCAAAACCACTCATCACCTTATATGACCACTCATCATTTTTAGGTCGTCTGCTCTCCTCATCTGTCTTATCTTTAAAGAAAAAACAGATGAAATCACTTCTTGCTTTCTTACCTCTATTTTTGTGTTTACAGCTCCATGCACAAGATATTACCGGCACTTGGAACGGTAAATTATCCATTCAGGGCTCTGAATTGAGGATCGTTTTCCATATTGAAGAAACTGAAAATGGCCTAATTACCAAAATGGATAGCCCGGACCAAGGCGCAAAAGACATTCCTACAGATCAAACTAGCTTCAAGGACAATACCTTAACCATCAAAGCCGCTGCCATGGGCATGACTTACCAGGGTAAGTACAATGCGGAGGGCAACAAAATTGAAGGCGTTTTTCAACAAGGCCCTGGGAGTTTGCCTTTGACGCTAAGTCGTAAAGCCATTGAGAAACCAAGCAGACCGCAGGACCCAACTGACTTCCCTTATGAACAGGAAGAAGTAAGCGTAGAAAATGGCGATCACTTGCTAGCCGGAACACTTACGCTACCTAAAGGGAAAACACCTTCTCAGATCGTTGTACTCGTTTCTGGCTCCGGGCCTCAAAACAGAAATGAAGAAGTAAACGCTTACAATCACCGTCCTTTTTTAGTGCTTTCTGATTATCTGACCCGTCAAGGAATTGGTGTATTGCGTTACGATGATCGGGGGGTTGGCGAATCAACAGGAGATTTTGCAAGTGCAACCACAGCAGATTTTGCAAGCGATGCAGCCGCAATGATTACCTACTTGCAAACACGTAAAGATTTAGCGAAAGCTAAAATAGGAATTGCCGGACATAGTGAAGGCGGAATGATTGCCCCTGTAGTAGCCTCACAACTGAAAGATCAGGTTGATTTTCTGGTCTTGCTGGCAGGCCCCGGAATTCCGATTGATGAATTGATGTTATTACAAGCCCAAAAACTATCTGAAACAGGTGGAGTGCCCGCTGATATTATTGAAGCCAATCAAAAGGCATTGAAAAAGGCATATAACTACATTAAGGAAAATGAAAGTATGAGTGCAGAAGCTTTGCGTCCGGGGTTGGAAGAAATTTTCAAGACAAGCCTTGATGATTTTCCAGAAATGGTTCGGATGAGCATACCTGATGTAGACGCTTTTGCGCAAAAAGAAGCTGACGAATTATTGCGTCCCTGGTTTTTGTACTTTATCCGATTCAATCCAGACGACTACCTGAGTAAAATAAACGTTCCGGTATATGCCTTAAACGGCACCCTGGATTTGCAGGTAACTGCCGAAGAAAACCTGAAAGGTATCGAAGTTAGTTTGGCGAAAGCCAACAACAAAAAGGTCAAGATTGAAGCGATGGAAGGCCTTAATCACTTATTTCAAAAGGCAACAACTGGGATGCCGAATGAATATGGCCAAATAGAAGAGACGTTCAACGAAGCAGCCATGCGCAAAATTGCCAGCTGGATTTTGCAGCAGTAAACCCAATTAACATGGACATTGCAGGACTCAAAAAAGAAAAAAACTTTTGGATCGCTCAGGCTATTGGCTGGGCGATCTTTATTGTTTCAAATTTTGTGGTGCAGTTTGGCGTTGGGATGCCTTTATCCTTGGTGATAGCTAATTCTGGAATTGCAGCGTTTTCAGGTTTTGGTGTAACGTCTATTTACCGATTCCTGATCAAAGGAAATAATTGGTCAAGCTGGTCTATATTGCAGATTCTAGTTTTTGTCTTTTTTGCGTCCTTTGTTTTATCGGTGGTATGGTTAGTCAGTACAGGTTTGTTATTCCAGTTGATTATGCCGCAATATCAACTATCCTATAGAGAAGTGCTGGCGAACATGGCGACAGGTGGAAGCCTGTTTCTGATTTGGAATTCGATTTACTTTTTCTTTCAATATTTTTCGAAGTTTCATTTGGCTGAAATTGAAAAATGGAAATTGGCTGCCGAGATGAAAGAAGCTCAATTAGGCACACTAAAAGCACAAATTAACCCCCATTTTGTCTTTAATACCTTGAATAATATCAAAGCCCTGATTTTAGAAGACCCGACCAAAGCCCGGCAGGTGATTACTGATTTTTCAGAATTATTTCGGTATGCTTTGCTACATTCCCGACAGGAATTGAGTAGTCTGAGGGATGAAATCAAAATTATAGAGCAGTATCTCGATATATTGAGCATTCAATACGAAGATCGGCTACGATATCAGATTCAGGTAGATGACAAGCTTCTGGAGGAGCAAATCCCGCCTATGATTTTGCAATTACTGGTAGAAAATGCGGTCAAACATGGCATTGCCCATGCTAAAGAAGGAGGTGAGCTTGTTGTAGAGGTCAAAAAAATGGAAAAGATTTTCATTATCGCTGTCAAAAACACCGGGAACCTGAACAGTAAAGCTAGTATCGAAAGCAAGCTTGGCACAGGTTTGAAAAATATTCGAGAACGATTACAGCTTATTTATGGAACTACTGCTTCGCTCGAATTATTTGAAAAAGCGCCCTATGTCATTGCCCGCTTGATTTTGCCTTTCCATTCGCCTCAAAAGACTGTAAGATGAAAGCACTTTTGATTGAAGACTCCCGACTAGCACGAAAAGAGCTACGGAATATGCTGATGGCATTTCCACAAATTGAGATCATAGGCGAAGCAGCGGATGGAGAGGAAGCCGTTGTCCAAATTGAGCAACTTCAACCCGATTTATTATTTCTGGATATTCAACTTCCCGGCAAATCTGGTTTTGAGGTGCTCGAATCGCTGGATGCTGTGCCACATGTGATTTTCACCACTGCTTTTGATGAGTACGCAATCCGATCATTTGAATACAACACCATTGATTATTTGCTCAAGCCTATACATGAGGACCGTTTAGCGAAAGCGATTGACAAGTTACCGCAGCTTGGCTCTACTTCATCCAAGCGAAATCAGTTAGGGCCAGAAGATCGCATTTTTGTCAAAGACGGCGAGCAATGCTGGTTTGTGTACTTACGTGAAATTCGGCTCTTTGAATCCATGGGCAACTATACCCGCTTATATTTCGGAAAGCACCAACCACTGATCCAGAAATCCCTCAATTATTTGGAGGACATGCTCGATTCGGATAGTTTTTTCCGAATTAATCGACAGCAAATCATCAATTTGAAAGAAATAGAGGGCGTGGCATCTTGGTTTAACGGCAAGCTTCGCCTGCGACTCAAATCAGGCGAAGAAGTAGAAGTTTCACGCAGGCAATCAAATAAACTAAAAGCGTGGTTTAGTTTGTAAAAAAGCCCTCCATACAGCTGTATGAAAGGGCTTCAACATTGTCATAGTCATATTTGGTTAGGACGGAAAGCGAGGCTTTCCATCTTAGTCACGGCAAAGGTGAATATTTTATTTTTGCAGGATACGAAAGGTATCCAAGCTTAAAACTCAAGATTTTCAAACACCGTATTGAGTGTTTCTTCCAGTTGGGTGATTTGTTCGTCGCTCAGGCCTTCCCAGGCGACCATTCGTGCTTCTTTAATAATCGGCAGCACTTCTTCAATTTTCTCTTTGCCTTTTGCGGTCAGTTGTATTTTAAATCTTCGTCTGTCCTGCTCGTCTGGTACTCTTCGCGTGAGTTCTTTTTTGTCGAGCAAGTCAATAATACGGGTTACCGTAGGTGCGTCTTTGTAGGTGGCTTTCGCCAAATCCAACTGACTGATGCCATCTTCGACATGAAGTCTTTGCAGAATGACCCATTGGTCAATCGTGATGCCTGTTTCTGCCGCTGCTAATGCACGTTGGAAGTATTGTTTCATTCTTTTGGCAGTTCGTTCAAGAATGAATCCCGGTACTTCCGTTTTGGTTTTATTAATGGTTGTTAGCTTATCTGCCAAAGTACTAAAATTTAAAGTGTCACAAAAATAATTGTTATGCTAATTACTTCAAAAAGAATTTTATTTTATTTCCAGACTTTTTTGAGGTGTAGAGCAAACAATTGATTAAAACGATTCAAGATGCTCCAATAATAAGGTGATTGGTGAATGTTTTGTTGTTTCGGCTTGACCTGGACCTTTGAATTTACAACTTTTTCAGGATTTATGTTTTTACAAGCCATCTATCCTGTAAGCAATATTGTTATATTTAACGCAAATGAGTTATTGATTGTGATTTTAGGATATGACCACAGAGGATTATAAAAAAATAGCAGACACCTTGCCGCATCAGCCGGGTGTTTATAAGTTTTTGGATGAAGAAGGTACTTTTCTGTATATCGGAAAAGCAAAAAATCTCAAAAATCGCCTGTCTTCTTATTTTGGCAACCGCAAAGACCGCGCTTACCGTACCCGTGTGATGGTCAAGAATGCCGATCATATTGAGTATACCATTGTAGAAACTGAAGCAGATGCCCTGCTTCTGGAAAATAGCTTGATCAAAAAGTATCAACCTCGGTACAATGTCATGCTCAAGGATGGCAAATCCTACTCTTATATCTGCATTAAAAAAGAACGTTTCCCTCGTGTATTCATCACGCGTCGTGTCATTCGGGACGGCTCTACTTATTTTGGGCCTTATACTTCCAAATCACGACTCAAGATTATCCTCGACCTGATCAAAAACTTATTTCCGCTTCGCACTTGCAGCTATCAGCTTTCCGAAAAAAATATTGAAGCAGGAAAGTTTAAGGTTTGCCTAGAGTATCATATCAAAAACTGCCTGGGCCCTTGTGAAGGACTAGAAACCGAGGAAGAATACAATGAAAAAATTCAGCAGGTCAAAAATATTCTCCGCGGTAATTTTAGCGAAGTGATTCAACACTTCAAAGGCGTCATGGAAAAACACGCCATGAACCTGGAATTTGAAAAAGCCCAAAACATCAAGGAAAAACTGACGGCTTTTGAAGATTATCAACACAAATCAACAGTAGTAAGCAGTACGATACGAGATGTAGATGTATTTTCCATCTCGGCTGATGAAAAAGAAGCGTTCGTCAACTATATCAAAGTCGTCAACGGTGCCATCATTCATACCCACACTCAGGAGCTTGTCAAAAACCTGGATGATGAAGCAGAAGAAGATTTGCTGGCCTATACGATTCCTATTTTGCGCGAACGCTTCAATAGTATAGCCGAAGAAATTATCTTGCCTTACGAAATACAGCTAAGCGAAACCGAGCTGAAACAAACGATTCCGCAGCGCGGTGATAAACGCAAATTGCTCGATTTATCCGAAAAAAATGTAAAATATTATCGTTTGCAGAAGCAAAAACAAGCTGCTTCTCGCGCTAAGAAACAGACTTCCTCGGAACGTATCCTGCGCACGATGCAGAGTGACCTGCAAATGAGTGAATTACCCTTGCACATTGAGTGCTTTGACAACTCCAATATGCAGGGCTCTTTCCCGGTATCTTCTTGTGTCGTTTTCAAAAACGCCAAACCGAGTAAAAAAGACTATCGCCACTACAATATCAAAACAGTTGAAGGCCCCAATGACTTTGCCAGCATGGAGGAAGTTGTTTATCGGCGCTATCGCCGTCTGTTACAGGAAGATGAACCACTACCACAGCTCATCATTATTGATGGTGGGAAAGGCCAACTTAGTGCGTCCATGCAAAGTATCAAACGATTGGGCATCGAAAACAAGGTGACCGTCATTGGTATTGCCAAGCGATTGGAAGAAATATTTTTTCCGGATGATCCGATTCCATTATACATCAACAAAAAATCTGAATCGCTTAAGGTTATTCAGCATGCACGTAATGAAGCACACCGTTTTGCGATTACGTTCCACCGCAATCAGCGCTCCAAAAATTTTACAGGTACAGAACTAACGAGTATTCCGGGAATTGGCGAGAAGAAAGCACAGCAATTACTGGCTCATTTTGGCTCCGTCAAAAAGATCAAAACGGCATTAATTACAGAAATGGCTGAAATCATTGGCCAATCGGCTGCTCAAAAAGTTAAATCTTATTTCGAAACGGAAAAGGAGGCCTGATTTTGCTAACTTATCTTAGGAAAGACCGTATACCTGACTATACGCACCTCCTAAATCCTAAGTTATGACCCTGCTCCGTTGGATTCTTATGCTGCTTTGTTGCTACTTTCCGTACCTGGCCTTCTCTCAGGTCGAAAAAACACCTCCCAGCAAAATGGAACAATTCTGGGATCGTTTCGAGTTTAATTGGGATGTTGGCGCTTATTATCAGGCTGCCGCCACCTCTAACAAAGAAATTTCTCAGCACCCTTTTACCAAGCGTGTCCGCAAGTTGCTCCTCCTTTACAATTCTAAACAAGAGGTGGTTTCTGATAATCCCCTTATGCATGGCACCATGTACTTGGGCATGCATGGCAAAGCCGATATTGCTCCTGGCTATTCAGTTTCAATTGGTCTGATTGGTGAACATCGAGGGTATTCTTACGGCATGTATAACACTGAAAATGTCGTCGTTTTCCCACAGTTGAAAGGTAGCATGAATGATACTGTGACTGTTTTCAATCAAGATTTTCGCCTTTCGGCAAATCTGGGTTATCTGCTCAATGTGCGGATAGGTGCCGGGCTTACGTATTACAATGTCGATGCGCAGGGCTTCGAAGTGGCTTTCGGATGGCGTCATCTACAGTATCAATACATTCAATATACCGACTTTGCGCTCGGTTATGGACTTAACGAGGAGGAACCTCGTTTTCACTGGCTTTCATTGGTTGACCTTTCGGTAAATGACCACTGGACACTGGAAGTTGGCTTGGGCACGCGCATTTTGCAACGTTTTTTGACGCCTGACGGCGAAAAGCAATATGCCTACATGAGTTACTTCAAGTTCCGACAAGCACAAAAAAATTGGGAAATCTATGGTCAAATTGGTTATCGGCCTTTCGACGAGTCTTATCCACTTTTTGCTTTTCCTGATCAAGAAGATATTTTTGGTGACTTTTCCCCGGAGTGGACCGATCAGTCTGCCTTTGTATTTGGCGCAAGCTGGGAACAATTATTTGGCCCGGTTAAATGGAAAAATCAATTAGAGTTTCG
>JALEHC010000329.1 GCA_022763215.1 Saprospiraceae bacterium | reverse complement strand
ACAAGCATTGGATAAGCTTGGTCTGCCTTTTCCAGTCCGTTCTGGAACATATGAAAGGCAATGATACCCGGCAAGACAACAATTAGTGGCCCAAGAATCTTGATAAATGCTGCCAACAATAGACCTTTTTGCCCTTCTTGAAGGTTTTTTGCCGCCAAGGCACGCTGAACAATCTGCTGATTGGTACCCCAATAAAATAATTGTACCAGCATCATACCTGTGAATATGGTTGAAAACGGAACAGAATTGCTGCTGTCACCGATCGAGTTGAATTTTTCAGGGTGCTCGGTTGTGAGGGTGTTTATCCCATCCATGATACTACCATCACCGATAGCCATAAGACCGAAGACTGGGATAAGCAAGCCACCAATCAACAAGCCGATGGCATTAATCGTATCCGAAACGGCAACGGCTTTAAGTCCTCCAAAAATGGCATAGATGGCACCGATGATACCTATACCCCAGACGCAAATCCAGATAGACGTCCACAAGTCGACGCCTAATACTTCTGGGAGCGAGAACATGGTACTGATACCTAGTGCACCCGAATAAAGGATGATTGGAAGCAGGATGACGGCGTAGCCTGTCAGGAATAAGCCTGATACAAGGCCTTTGGTAGATCTGTCATATCGATCTTCCAGGAATTGAGGAATGGTGGTTAGGCCCATTTTGAGGTATCGGGGCAGGAGAAAAATGGCAGTTATGACGATGGCGATAGCTGCCAGCGTTTCCCATGCCATAACGAGGATACCTTCTGTATAGGATTGGCCATTAAGGCCAACGATTTGTTCTGTAGAAAGATTAGTTAATAGGAGGGAACCTGCAATAACACCTGCTGTCAGGCTTCGTCCACCCAGAAAATAACCATCCGAAGAAGTTTCATCTGTATTTCGAGTAGCGAGATAAGAGATAACTGCTACAAGTCCGGTAAACAGAATAAAAGATAATACTGCCATTGTTGTTGATTGAAAAGTTTCGTTTTGAATCTAGAACCGGCACAAAATAAAAACAATTTTTTACTGACCAAGACCTCGCAGGCGTATTAAGTATGGTGTCTGGGTTATGTCGGGGAAAGATAGGGGGATATGATGTTAAATTCTTTATATTTCAAATAAGTTAAAGTACTTTTGTATATTAGATCAGCAAGAATCCGCAATTTGTATGTATTAGAAAGCGAGAGCTAACACATCCTTATTTTTTAGAAACACTATATATTAAAGTAGAAACGGATATTCTATTTGCATGAAAATGCAGAGGAATTTGTTCTATATTTAGATACCTAACAAATTGCTGTTAGTATATGTATCTGACAACTGCCTGGTTTTCCCGCAAGGAGGAAGGCCATGCCATTATTAATCTTTAAAACGAAATAGTTGTGATCAAGGCAGTAATCATAGAAGATGAGCAGTTGGGCTTACAGAACCTAAAAAATATGCTCAAGACGCATTGCCCGGATGTAGAAGTTATTGGCGAAGCAATGAGTATAAAAGAAGGGGTAGAGTTGTTGAAAGACCCTGCTATCAAGCCACAGGTAGCCTTTTTGGATATTAGCTTGCCGGATGGATTAATATTTCAGTTATTGAATAAGATCAGGCCGATAAAGTTTGAGATTATTTTTGTAACTGCTTATGAGGAGTATGCGATCAAGGCTTGTGAGTATAGTTCGATTGGGTATGTGTTGAAGCCAATTGATCCGGATAATTTGAAGGAAGCATTGTCACGTATTCGTCCGAAAGAAGAAAGTGCAGCTGATGAACGATTAGAAATCTTTAACAGCTATTACAACAATCCGAATGCGTTCACAAAAATGAGCATTTCGGCTCTGGATGGCATCTACTTTGTGAATATTCGCGATATTGTTCGCTTTGAAGCAGAAGACAACTACACGCATATCTTTTTGCAGTCTGGCGAGCGAATTACAGCTTCAAAAACGATTAAGTCGTATGAAGATTTGTTGGGGCCATTCAACTTTTACCGCGTGCACAAGCGACATGTTATCAACCTGAATTATATGCGGAAGTTTGTAAAAGGAGATGGTGGGTATCTGGTAATGGATGATGAAATCAAGATTGAGGTATCGCGACGTCGTCGACCTGCCTTTATGGAGCAATTAAAGCGATTACAGAAGGTTTTTTAGAATTCGTATCGCAACTTTTTGCTTTGGTTAGCGTAGGATAACATATACGAATCAATTATAACGTATGTTATGGTTTATAATTGTATTCGTATAAAAAAAATGTGTCCGCAGATGATGAACTCCCTTTATATGCAGTAATTATTTTTGTAATTTTAAGCTCAGGACGAGGCAATTTTTTAACAGAGCTTGTTACAAGCTCTAAAATTCCATGCACTATGGGAAAGAAAAACATCAAGGATTTTGAAAAAGGCAAAGATGTAAAGCCTTTGAACCAAGAGGATATGAAAAAAATCATCGGGGGAAAGAACAGTAAGAAGAAAAACTCCGGTGGCGTGGGTGGTATCCTGCCTCAGTAATTAAAATACATACACAGCATAAAGAGGGGTTATGTTCTTTTTAAGAACATAGCCCCTTTTTTGTAAAATCAGTTGTATTTAGGAACTTTGAGGTTTTTCCTATATGAAAAAAATGACAATTTGTTGAGAGGAACTTTTATTTTTGAGCTATGACACAATCAAACTTCTTGAAAACGCCGGCAGTTACTCAGGCAGAAAAGAAACTGGAGTCCCAGAAAGATCCTCGACAGCGAATAGTATTACTGGACGAGCTAGCCTCTTTTTATGCTTACACAGATACTAAGCGGGCAATCATTTTACTTGACGAACTGAACGCGCTTTTGAAACTGGTAGAGTTTGAAGAATTTGCAGACTTTCGTCTAAATCATCTGATTTATTGTGCTGCTGTAGAGAATCAACTCTATAACTATGAAAAAGCAGCACTGTACTACCTGGAAGTTATTCCTTTGATGGAAGAACGAGGTGATTCGAACGATCAGGCAGAAGTGTATATTGACTATGCCGGGGTGTGTATGAACCTCGACAAACTGGAGGAAGCCCATACTTACCTTGATAAAGCTACTCGTGAATTAAAACTTTTCCCTAACGAACAATTACAGAGTCGGCTGATTTCCCGCGAAGGGTATCTCAACTTAAAATCCAAAAACTGGCCTGCGGCTATTGAGTTATTTCTGGGAGCAGAGAAAAAAATTAATGCGCTGCCCAATATGGCAATCAAAGACTATTATTTCCTGACTCTTACTTATAGTGGCTTAGGGAAGGTCTATGAAATGAATGCGGAATTGGAAAAAACTATTTTCTATTATCGCAAGGTATTGGAAATGTGTCTAAGAGAGAATATGCTAGCGCGAATATCATGGCATTATCTCAATTTGGGGCTTGGTTATATGACACTTGGCAATCTCGAAGATGCAGAGCCTTATTTTAAAAAAGCAATTGATACTACAGATGATGAGAGTCAGTTGCCAAGAGCTATGGCTGTTGCTAACCTGGGGTATTGCCGCCTGGAGCAACGAAATTATGAAGGGGCTTTGGAATTGTTTGAAGCCGCAGAGACCATTTTCAGAGAACTGAAAGCGGAGGATTTTCGCAATTTTTCTATGATTGCTGGATGGCGTGGCAGAACATTCCATGAGCAGGGCGAAATTCAAAATGCCATTCTGCATTATCAGAAAGCATTACAGTATGCCCGAGAGATTGATGACTATAAGCAATTGTTTCTGGTTTGTAAGGATTTAGCTGGGCTTTACGCAGAGCAAAAAGAATATAAAAATGCTTATGAATACCAGGTATGGCATGATGGCTTCTATGAAAAATACATGGAAGATGCCAATAATCAAAAGATCAAGGAAATAGAGGTTCGCTATGAAGCAGAGAAGAAAAAGCAGGAGGCGGAAATGCACAAGCTGCGGGCTACCAAACTGCAGTTGAAAGCGTTGCGGGCGCAAATGAATCCGCACTTTATGTACAATGCCTTGAATTCGATTCAAAAATACATTACGTCCAACGAAATTACCTTTGCATCCAAGTATCTGGCTAAGTTTGCCAACTTGATGCGTCAAAGCCTTGATAATTCTGATTTGGAAATCATTTCTTTGGAGAAAGAGATTGAATTTTTGGATAATTATTTGTCTATCAATGAAAAATTGCGATTCGAGGATAAACTTTCTTATAAAATTTCCGTAGAAGACGATATAGAAGAGGACATTCTAGGAGTACCGACTATGATTGTTCAGCCTTATGTGGAAAATGCTATTGAGCATGGATTGCGTTCAATCAAAAACGGCTTTGTTAAGGTCAATTTTTCTGTTTTTGATGAAGATACCATTTTGTGTGTAGTGGAGGATAATGGAATTGGGAGAGTAAAAGCTAGTCAATTAAAAATGAGTGATCCCAGGTTTCAGAATCATCGTTCGAGAGGTACCAATATTACCTTGGAGCGATTGCGCATTCTGCACAGTTCTGAAGATGAAAACCTCGTGAAAATTGTTGATTTAGAGGATAAAACTACCGGAAAAGCTACCGGAACAAGAGTGGAAATAAAAATACCTATCGTAGAAGTTCAAGTCAAATAAGGTGGAAATGAAGAGAAAAAATATTCAAAAATTTTTATATATTATATAAAAATTTTATATTTGAATCAGTTTTCTCATAGTATGTTTGTTTTTCCACCTGCACGCCATAGTGTGCAGGTTTTTTTGTTTTTAAAAACCGCTTTCTAAAGAAAATGCACCATTTTGCTATGAATCATAGCCATACTCTAAAAGGCGTTTTGATTCCAAAATGAGTCGCTTAACTTTGTATCAAGTTTTCTCATAGTATGTTTAATTTTCCTACACCTTATTCCCTTCTGGTGTAGGTTTTTTTTTGTTAGTACTTTTCGGTTTTCTTTTTTTTGGTGTTGTCTAAGCAGCAACCCATATCTTTTGTTGCTGCTTTTAATTTTATTGGTGTAGTTGTAGTTATACCTTCCTTATTGAAAGAATCATGCCAAAAATATTAATAGGAGCACTTTTTTCGGATTGGGCAGGAAAAAATTCGAAAAAAGAATTGAAAAACATGGCCAACGAAAAATGTTTCAAAAAAAGTATACCTTTTTCTAAGAAAAATTTACCGTATACTAATTCAAACAGCACCCTCTGAACCTGCGACATCCCTCTTCCTAAAATAGGGGCTTTTTAGTGCCCAATACCGCTTATCTTGCAGACGTGTAGTTTTCTCATAGTATGTTAATGCTCCTACATCCGATAAGCCTCCCCTGATGTAGGAGTTTTTTTTAAAGTTAAGACGACCTTGGGGAGAAAAATTTGGAACGATTTTTTTAGTACAATACAATAAGACGCTAATTTCAAATCATAATCATTTTTTTTTACGACACGACCTTTTGTTAGGACATCTTTTTTACACACATTTTTATAACTACACAACTTTTCCTATTTATCCGTTCTGGCGATGATTTCAAAATCTAGTTCCAGTCGGTTGCCTTCCTCATCTACCAATGCCAGGTGATGTTTGCCTGCATCTGGTTGTAATTCCATATTGTGAAAGTCTTCGGTTGTGCCAATATAAGTTCGGTCTAGATGCCAGTGTATTTTTTTATTGTCTTGTCGGTGTGCAAGCTTGAAGACGGTTTTGGACATACTCCCATCAAGATTAACGGGCACATATATTTTGGTACTATTCTCCGGGTATATCAATTGCATCGGATTGTCATTAGCGGAAGCAGAAGTACAATCTGGTT
>JALEHC010000328.1 GCA_022763215.1 Saprospiraceae bacterium | reverse complement strand
CTGCTGTAATTGATTCGGGTTGCTGCGACATTAATTTTGATCGTTTCTGTTTTGGCGGAAGCCGAAAGCGATTTGCCGACAGGCAGATAGTCCGGAAAGGGAATGCTGTCTCCGCCCATAACAATGTAGGGTCCATCCAGATCAAGCTCACCCAGGCCTTCCAAATCTTTAAATCGCTCAATAAATTCAAGGGAATATCCGACTTTGGGAGTAGCTGGTTTTACCGTTTCTTCTTTGACCGGGAGGCTGACCGCTTCCGAATCTGCTGGTTTTTCTTCTGATTGACAAGCTATCAAACTACAACAAAAAGCAAATAATAGTATTCTGTTCATGATTGAAAAATTGGGGTGTTAGAATTTAAAAAATCGTAAAAGTCTTTGGCCCAAAGTTGGTAGGTAAGCGCAGAAGGATGAATACCATCGCTGAAAAAAGTATTCGGATCTGCTTCTAATCCCCACTTTTGTGGCCATTCATCTGGCGCTAATGCCGCCGAATTGTAATATACAGAATTATAAGGTTTGATCAGTTCTTCGAGTTCTTGGCCAAATAATTCCACTAGATTTCCAACAAAAAACTGCATTAATCCCGGAAAAGCAGGAAAAGCTTTGATGGGAGGCATATTTAAAAATGCAATAGGCGTATGCGGAAATTTTTTGCGCAGACTTTCTGTCAAATCAATCATATCTTTCCTCCATTTGGATGGCTTATGAAACCGAAAAGCATTATTGGCACCAATCCCAATGATGAGCAAATCAGCCTCAGAAGCATCTATGGTCGGCACTATTTTGTGGGTCAGTCCGGCCGCTGTACTACCACTTTTGGCGTGCACCCGCCATTCTACTACCCGTTTTTGTTGATCGGCAATCAGTTGGGCCATGCTTCCGCTAAATCCCTCTTCATGCGTATCAACACCTACCCCGGCTATGGTGCTTTCGCCCAAACACAAAAGTCGAAAAGGCGGCTTTTCAGGCTTTTCGCTAGTCGACGGTTGGGCTATGCCTTGCGGCTTTTGGGCCTCTTGAAATTCGGGAAGACTACGCTTAACGCGTTGTCCTTGCAGGTATAATATCGGAGCACAAGGTATGAGGAGCGCTGTTCCCAGCAAATATTTTACATTCATTGGTAAAGAGTGGTGGTTTTGGATATACCGAGCTTATCGCCCATTTCAGATTAGCCAAAATAGCGATATTTTTCAAGTTTGATTTTTGCAATTGAGTTGCATGCTTTTAAAACTTACATTTGCAAGCATGAAACGATCCACCGCATTTCTACTCAGCACTTACCTGATGGCAATTTCTCTATTGCCTTGCGGAGATGTATGTGGTGGTATCGTACACCTGATGGAGAGCTGGCTGGAAGTCGTCCACGAAGCCCATCCTGATCATGAGCAACATTCTGGGACTTGTAAAGATGATCCTTGTTCGCCGCTTTGCGGCTGTAGTTGCTGCTCAATTGTACTTGATGTTCCAGTCAGGCTGATCGGGCTTTCGCCCAAATCGGATGTATTAAATGCGCATGTGTCTGATTTTGTTACTTCCTGGAATGAGCAATTGTTTCCTCGCAAATTACTGGACCCTCCACGGTCGTAAACTTCATTTTCATTTTTCTGATTAAATGGCCTTGCTGAGGCAAGCCCTATCTCTTTATTGCAAATTTTAAACAAATGAAAAAATGGAGTTTATCGCTCATCGCGATACTATGGACAACCGTTGTTTGGTCTCAACACAATTTTAAAGCATATATTTTTGGAAATGATACCAAAGAGCCACTAATAGGGGCTCAAGTATATTTTGAAGCTTACGAAAAAGGAGGAGTCAGCGACTTGAATGGCTTGGTCGAAGTGGCGAATTTGCCGAACCCGTCCGCCGAATGGCGTGAAGGCAAAACCAAAGTAAGGGTATATTACCTGGGATATACGGCCAAAGAAGTAGAAGTCATTCTACCGCAAACGGAACCGCTGGAAATTGTGCTTTTTCCAAAAGAGCAAGAACTAGAAACCGTAACCGTAAGTACCACCCGAAGCAGTCGATCAATAGACGATATTCCGACCCGATTGGAAACTATCGCCGGAGAAGAACTGGGCGAAAAAGCATTTATGAATGCGACAAATATCAGCCTATTACTTCGCGAAAGTACGGGTATACAAATGCAGCAGACTTCCGCTAATTCGGCTAATCAAAGCATCCGAATTCAAGGACTAGATGGCCGATATACGCAGTTGTTGAAAGATGGTTTTCCTAATTTTGGGGGCTTTTCCAGTGGCTTGAGTATTATGCAGATTCCACCACTAGACTTACAAAGCGTGGAGGTCATCAAAGGGAGTGCTTCGACCTTGTATGGTGGTGGCGCAATTGCGGGGCTAATCAATCTGATCAGTAAGCGACCAACACGAGAACCACTGCTGGAATTGATGCTTTCGCAAACGCATGCACTAGGCACAACATTGAATGGCTTTTATGCACAACGCGGGGACAAATTTGGCGTAAGCCTCTATGCTTCCGCACATCGCCAGCAAGCTTATGATGCCAATGGAGATGATTTTTCTGATTTGCCGGAAGTACAAAGTTTTGCCTTCAATCCAGCGTTTTATTATTATCCCGATGCTTCGAGTACGGTGCGCCTTGCTGTAAATTTAGCGATTGACGATCGAGTTGGTGGAGACCTGCTGGCAATTGATGACCGGATGAATGAAAGTCATCCGTTTTTTGAGCAAAACGAAACGCTTCGATTATCAACTCAGTTGAGTTATGAAAAAAACTTTAGTGAAAACATTCGATTGAGTCTTCGCAATAGTGTCAATTATTTTGATCGCACTCTTGAACAACCTGATTTTGATTTTGGTGGACAACAATGGGCCAGTTTTTCAGAAGCTAGTTTTTCGGCCAATTTGGATCAAACGGAGTGGATTATTGGGGCTAACGTATGGACCGACCAATTTACAGAAGAGACGGAAGAGGAAAGCCAAAAACGCGATTATGCCAATAATACTTATGGTGTTTTTGCGCAAAATATTTGGCAAATTAGCCCGGTAATAGCGTTGGAAAGTGGTCTGAGAGTCGACTATAATGATGAGTATGATTGGTTTGTATTGCCTCGGCTTAATCTATTGCTTGACTTCAACCAGAACTGGACCAGCCGAATCGGTGGCGGGGTGGGATATAAAGTACCCACTATTTTTACGGAGGCATCCGAAAGTTTATCCTTTCAGCAAATTGCACCTATCGATCCTTCCAGTGTAAATGCAGAACGTTCTATTGGGTTCAATGCTGATGTGAACTATAAAACAGTGTTGTTTGATGCATTGACTTTTTCCCTGAACAATCTGTTGTTTTATACTCGCATTGATGATCCGTTGGTGTTGCGATCTAGTGGTACGACACTGACTTTCGAAAATGCAAATGGACAAGTCGATACCCGAGGCTTGGAAACGAACCTCAAAATGACTTATCAGGATTTGAAGTTGTTTCTGCAATATGCTTTCATTGATGCCCGCGTGGAAAATGAGTTGACCAAACAGCAAAAAGTGCTAACTCCAAAGCACAATGCCGGAGCGGTGCTCATGTATGAATCAGAAGCTTGGCGAATAGGGTACGAAGTGTATTATACCGGCATGCAGTTACTATCTGACGGAAGTCGAAGTACCGATTATTGGATGATGGGCTTTTTGGCAGCCCGCCAAATTGGTAAGTTCAACGTGTTTGTCAACTTTGAAAACTTCCTGGATACTCGCATTCATAAGTATCAGGATGTGGTACTACCTCCGGTAAATGATCCGACTTTTACAGAAATTTGGGCACCTACAGATGGTTTTATATTTACGGCAGGTGTTCGCTGGAATATTTTCGGATCTGATGAGCATGAACATCACGATCATGATTGATTAGCCTATGCCATGGCCGCCAAAAATATCAAGCTCCTGACCTTTGGCAGGCGGGCCGGCGAGTAGAGGCATTGCTTGGCTGATAAGCTCTTTTACCCCCGGCAGATCGAGTGACTGATCGTGAGCATCTTTGGTGTCCCAGATTTCACTAACCCAGATGTCGTCGGGAGTGTCGGCCTGACGGCCAACGACATAAAGATGGCAGCCGGGCGCTTTTTCCATAAGGGCTGCTGCTTCGAGGAGAATAGAAGCCAGGGCTTCGCCCTTACCCGCTTGTGCGCTTAGTTTGCCGTGCAGGCCATAATAATTGGTGTTTGCCATTTGGTTGGAATTTAGTTACCCTGTGAAAGTAAGAAAAGTTCGGATTTCACAGGGTAACCTATTAGTCTTAATTCACTGGATCAGCTTGTTTTTCCAGTAGTTTAAAGCCTTTACTATCGAGTAAGTTATTGATTTTGGAAAGGTTTTCTTTCATCAATTGATCGAGAGCTTGCAGCTCTTTGTTGAGTGCTGCCGAACGTTCTTCAAAAACGGCTTTCGCCTGATCAGTCGGTGGGAAATCACCTCTTTGCTGATCGCCCAACAAGAATGCCAGATGGTTGTTAATCCGAATCCCAAAGTTGAGCGGATCTTGTCGACTTTGGTTTTTGGTCTGATGAATATTATTTTCAATAACACTCATATCTTTATCCAGTTGTTCCGCTAGTTTGATGACTTCTTTGAATTCGTCCTCTTTGCCTACTTTTTCTTTTACATAATTGAGGTCTTTTCGGGTAGAGCGAATATCCAAGATAGCCTGATGGGCTTCACTCACCTTGTCGCGTACTTGTATCAGGAAGTCAAATTGTTCCTGATAATCTTCCATCGTATTTTTGAGTCGTGGGTCAGGAATAATTTCGAAAGTTTGCTCGATAGACTGGTCATTTACCGTAAGGCGTACCTTGTACGTGCCGGGAATCGCCTTTGGGCCACGGTTGGGTGAGGAGTACAATACCATTCCCGGAAATTCCTTGAAGCCTGAATAACGCATATCCCAAATAAAGCGATTGCCGCCTTTTTTTACGCGCAAGCGTTGATCCCGATCTTTGCTTTTGTTGGTGTATGACCGAATGAGATTTCCATTCATTTCCATAATATCGAGTTGCACTTGGCTTTTGTCATCTATTTCCGCAAGGAAATAATTGAAAAGCACTCCGTTTGGATGGTTTTCGCCTTCCAATTTGGTATTGGGGCGACCCCAGCCACCCGACTGAGCCATGCGATAAGCTGGCTTGGGTTGGTACAGATAGAAGTCTTTTTGAGCGATGTCTTTATCCAACTGCTGCAAAGGCGAAAGATCATCGATCATCCAAAAACTGCGGCCATGTGTAGCTGCGATCAACATATTATCTCTGATATGCAAGTCACGGATGGCTACTATCGGCAAGTTGAGCTGAAAGGGCTGCCAGTTGGCACCATCGTCAAATGAAATAAACATGCCCCACTCTGTGCCAGCATACAACAAACCATCGCGTACCTGATCGGGACGAATAGCGCGGGTATAATAAGTATCGGGAATCCCTTTAGTGATTTGTTTCCAGCTTTGGCCGTAGTTTTCGGTTTTGTACAAATAGGGCGTGTAGTCCCCAAATTTGTAGGCCGTTCCGGCCACATAAGCTACGCCTTTACGAGTAGGATGAACATCAATACAGTTCATCATGATGTTTTCAGGCGCCATTGGTGGCGTTACATTTGTCCAGTTTTTACCACCATCGCGAGTGACATGTATCAGACCGTCATCCGAACCTGCCCAGATTACACCTTCTTCTAATGGGCTTTCCGCTGCCGCGAAAATCGTACCATAGAACTCTACCCCGGTATTATCCTGTGTAATCGGACCGCCAGAAGATTTGAGTGTTTCCGGATCATTGCGTGTCAAATCAGGGCTAATGACTTCCCAACTTTGTCCTTCATTGTAAGTGACATGTACATAATTAGAAGTCGCATATAATTTTTTCGGATTGTGTGGACTAAAGAAAATCGGATAATTCCAGTTGAAGCGATATTTCATCACTTCTACACCTGAGCCAGCCGGATTGTAGGGCCATACATTCGTAGAACGTAGCTGACCAGTCTCGTGATCAAGTCGCATCATGTAGCCTTTATAAGTACCACCGTATACGATATCTGGATTGATTGGGTCAGGAGCGAGATGGGCACTTTCTCCGCCAGCACTTCGTTCCCAATCGCTTTCATCGATGGAAGAACCACTTGATCGATGGTAAATACGGATGGTGCTATTGTCTTGTTGGGCACCATAAATACGGAAAGGAAAATGCTGGTCGGTCGTCACCCGATAAAATTGAGAAGTAGGTTGGTTGTGGTAAGTTGTCCAGTTTTCTCCGGCATCATTAGATACTTGTCCACCTCCGTCATTAGCAACCACCATTCGCTGGTTATTTTCAGGGGCAATCCAAAGGTCGTGATGATCGCTGTGTGGCGTAGAGATACGTTCAAAATTTTTGCCGCCATCTTTGGAACGCCAAAAACCGACATTGCATACATAGACAATATCTTCGCTTTGTGTATCCGCATAGATGCGTGAATAATACCATGCTCGTTGGCGAAGTGCTCGATTTTCGTTGATCTTTACCCAAGTTTTTCCAGCATTATCAGAGCGAAATACGCCTCCATCTTCCGCTTCAATTATTGCCCATAACCTTTCTGAATTAACTGGGGAAACAGTAATGCCAATGATACCAAGTGTGCCTTTCGGCAAACCCGAATGATGAGTGATCTTTGTCCAATTGTCGCCACCATCTGTACTTTTCCACAAGTGAGAGCCGGGGCCACCACTATCCATGCGATAGCCGTTTCGCTTGATTTGCCAGGTACTGGCGTACATAATGCGGGGATTATTGGGGTCAAGGATGAGGTCTACGGCACCTGCTTCTGCACTTTCGTGCAAAATACGTTCCCATGTTTTGCCGCCATCTTTAGAGCGGTAGACACCGCGCTCCGGATTGGGTTTCCAGAGATTACCCATAACGGCAACATACACGACATCTGGATTTTTAGGGTGTACCCGAATGCGTCCGATATGTTCTGAGTTTTTTAAGCCGATAGACGTCCATGTTTTTCCGGCATCCGTAGAGCGCCAGAGGCCGCGACCCGAGGAAACATTACCGCGTACGGTTTGCTCACCTTCTCCTACATACAGTACATTTGGGTCGCTTTCAGCAACCGCTACTGCTCCGATAGAGCCACCGAAGAATCCATCTGAAATACACTCCCAGGTATTGCCGCCGTCTTGAGTTCGCCAGACACCGCCTCCGGCGGTGCCCATGTAATATAGGTTAGGATTGTGGTGTACGCCGGTTACCGTACCGGCACGGCCGCCCCGAAATGGGCCCAGCAGGCGCCACTCCATGCCTCCGTAAAGGGCATCGTCATAGCTGCTATTTTGCGCAAAGCAGTCGATGCTTAACAAGCCAAACAGGCTAAGCAAGAGAAGAAAGGTTCTCATATCTAATCCAATTTCTATGAATAAAAAATGTCGATTTTACTGAAAAGCGCTAAATATAGGTTTGGCAAAAGCTAATAATGAAGTTAGCAATAATTGGGAAATAATAAAGAAGGACGTTGCCTTCTACATTAAAGACAACGCCCTTCTCTACGTTTTATTCAGCCTGTTGATTTACCGCAAAGGTAAACGTACCTAGTGCTTAGTGCACCACTTCCAGTTTTGTACTGTAAAGCTGACCATTCTGATCGATCAACTGCAACAAATAGGTACCCGATGGCAATGCTGCTACCGATAAGGACTGCTGCGTTTGTCTGATGGTCGTGGATTTTACGAGTTGCCCATTAGCATTCATTAATCTCAGCTCAAAAGTCTGAGGCGTTTGTTGCTTCAGCACAACATTTTCGTCTGCTGGGTTCGGGAAGAAAGTTACACCAGATGCTTTGAATAATTCTACGGCACTTGTTTCTTCATCTGCTATTACCGTTACGGGCTCAGAGAAACTAATCACGCCCAAGTTGTCCGTGGCACGGGCTAACATCTCATAACTTCCTATTTCTGGAAGAGTATAATTGAATGAATAGGGTGCTTCATTGGTGGTGCCGATCAACAAACCATTGATCAACAACGCTACACTTTGTACATTCCCATCTTCGTCATTGGCATCAACTTCGATTTCGAGCGCAGGTAATTCGTTCAGGTAAGTTGTGCCATCTTCTGGCGATGTGATGCTTACACTCGGTGCGGCATTCGCCAAATCAGGACTTCCGAATCCGATATTGTCTAAGTAAACGATATTTCCGTAACCACCAACATTTTCAAATTCAATAGTCAAGGGGCCTTGGAAGTCCGATAAATCAACAACTTCGTGGCGCCATTGTGAGCAATCTGGTACAAATGCACTCTCCGTTGCCGGTGCAGTTGCCAAAACGATGCCCGACTTATCGAATACGGTAATTGGCTCACCGCTACAATCAATTACATTGACTTTGAGTCGGTCAAAGAAATTGGCACTATAAGGTGCATAAGCAACATCAAAAGATAAATTTACATTGCTCAAGTCAGTAAGATTAACGCGGGTTGTCAGATAGTCAGAGGTGCCCCTGGTATCGTCACTAAAGTTGTCCATCGCTAAAGCTTGGCCATAACATTGCGGTTCATCGGTAATCGTCCATTCCGCATCATCATTGGTAGGGTTATCGATTGTCCAGATATCTGGGGAGAAATCATCAAATCCTTCAAATTCAGGTGCTACGCCATTATCCAAAATGGTGATATATCCCGTGCGTATTTCTGAATCAGAACCAATCTGGTTGGTGGTCACCAAGCCTATATTATAGGTACCCGGTTCCGCAAACGTAACAACTGGATTTTCTTCAGTGGAAGTAGCTGGTGTACCTCCTTCAAATGACCAAACTCTACTCTCAACAGCTCCTTCTGAATCATCTCTGAACTCAATCGGCGTGTCTGTGCAAGCCGTTGTGGTAAGGGCAAAGAAGTTAGCTACAGGAGCTGCCGTAACTTCTAATATCTGGAATTCAAAATACCCCTCTGGTGCGACCATGGGGCGTACCTGCTCTTTACCAGAATTGGCAGTTGCATGTATGTAATATTGTATGTTTGTACCTGCTGGTTGTGCCGGAATACTGGCTTCCCACATATCCTCTGCGGCGTCAACGAGTTCCATTTCCACGGCAGTGTAGCTCGCAACTTCATTGATGCGGTAGTAAAGTGTTGCTTCAGCAATGCCGCTTTTGTGCTGGATTTTGGCTTTCGCCAAATGCGTAGCAGTGGCATCGTAGGTATCTCTGATTCGAGGGTGAGCAATCAGTAATGGATCATTGGTACCAATTAGTTTGGTGATGCAGTGCAAAGCACCCAACGAAGGAATGATATCGTTACAGTCGATACCAACTACATTATAGCCCGGTAGATTTTCTTCATATATGCGAAGGGCAGTTGTATCGTATTGTTCTTCATAGATTGGGACAATAATCGTTTCATTGATAAAAAGTGCATTCGTAAATGTACGGTAGAAACCATTATCGTCTGGATAGCGGCCAAACTGATCTGGAGGCATTGGGATGCGCACAAATTCATATTCGTTGCCAAACGCAGTTTGGAAGTTCGTTTTGATGTATTCGATATTGGCTTCGATCTGTGGCCCATCGGCTACGCCTTCCGGATATTGACCAACGATGATGGTTTCTTCATCAATGATGCGCATGTGCATATCGAGGTGGTGAATACCGTCAAAAGGCAATTTGGGAAGCTTGATGTAGCGTTCCACACCAAGGTATTCTTGTGCGATAGCATCGATTTCAGCTTCTGTTTTTCCTGGGTTTTCATCCAGTACCAAGTCAGAGGAAAATGCTGTACCCAAGCCGTCGCGTAGGTGGTTACCTCCGGTATGAACCCAATCATCTGGTGGTGCTACTGCTTCATAAATTTCGAGATCGAGGTGGTTCGCTGCTGCCAAAGGTATTTCATCATCCAATGGACGTGGGCGGTTGTATATCCAATCGACTAAAACCAAGCTATCGACATCATTTCCGTACACCGTCCATGGGCCATAATCTCGAATCCAGATAGAGTTAAATCCTTCCTGTATGAATTCGATATTATCAAGGGCAACGCCAGCAGCTTCTAGTTGGCTGGCAGTACCAGTTGGGTCAGTGGTAACGATAAGAACCGTACATTCTTCAACGGCAGCTCTGGCAATTTCGGTTAATATTTCCGGGAAACCGGTCCAGGTAATCATTACGGCTTGAACTTCCTCCCATTCGGCCATAGTACGTACAGGGAATGGAGGAGGAGTAGGGACAACCCGACTTTCACGTACTTGTTGAAAGTAAGCTTCGGAGATGCGCTGTTCATCATCTGTCGGAAAATGAGGAAGTGGTTGTTGAGCAAACAGCGTGCCCATCCACATAAATAAAGACAAGACAAGTAGATGTTTCTTCATAATGGCAAGTTTTTACAAAAATAGCATCTACCTGCGCATAAAAAATAAACTTGCTGCTTTTTGTGCGTTAGCTGACAGCCTTTTCCTCTTTTAGGAGTTCATGTTTGAGGTAAACTTGCACGCCTTGATCAATCATAGATTTGATTTCGGCTTCCAGTGCTTCATCCATTTTTTTGATGTGAAAACAGCTTTTGCCTTTCAGGCATTTCTTCAATGCATCTGAAAGTTCAAAAGCATCTGGATGGGTATAAATTGGGAAAAAGTACAATCTTACATCCTTTGGTTTTGGAACAATACTGGCAAAATAAAAGCCATCCACTTTCTTTCGGCCCTGCATACATTCTTTATTGCCACAAACTTCAAAATTGCTTTCATTTTCCTGGCGTATACGCAAGGGAGGCTGATGAGCTTTTAAAAATGATTTTAAGGTCTCTTGAATAAGTTGTACATCTGTTTTCATTATTGAAAGACGATTTTTTGTTGGCTAATAAACTGTTCTTCTCCATATAGCCGCAATTGATATAGGCCTTTCGGCAAATGCCCACCGCTTAACATACGGGTTTGTTGGCCTTCCGTGAGGTGCCAGTTTCCATGCATCACTTTTTTGCCGCTAATGTCCCAGAGTTCGTATTGCACCTGAGTCATACCCGGTGCTTCCATGAATACTTGAAACTGGCTTCGCGCTGGATTTGGGTATATGTCTATAGTCCAGCCTTCGGCTATGATCGTTCTTGTATTGACCGGAATCAGTTCCACTTCCACCGTTTCGCTCCAACTTATAGCCTCGTCATTATCTTTGGCTAATAATTGGAAGTTATAGTTGCCAAAGTCTTCCCACTCAAAATCAAAGGCAAAGGGTAGCTTATCATCAACTGCGACTGAATCACCATTTACATACAACACCACTTCTTTTACGTAACCATCTTCATCGTAGGCTTGCGCCAAAATAGGCAGCTGGGTACCTGGTTCTTGCATAGTAGTTCCGTTCATTGGGGCATCAATTTGAACCATAGGTGCCAAGTTAGGAATTTGAGGACTGCTAATATCAATATTATCGAGGTACAGGTAATTACCTGATTCACCCATGTTTTCAATGCTAATTTCTACTACCCCACCTGTAAATGGTGTCAAATCAATACTTTCCTGTCGCCAATCACCACAATTATTGGGGATAAAAAAAGCAT
>JALEHC010000327.1 GCA_022763215.1 Saprospiraceae bacterium | reverse complement strand
GTACCGCACTTTCTAAAACTCGGTTAGAATCGACCGTGTAGGCTACCATCATGGGGTATAATTCTTCGTTATTTTCTGTAAAGTGGCTAATAACTTCAGTAGTGATTGGTAATGGCAAGGTAGTAGGCTGAATAAGGTGCTCAAAGTGCAAATAGTCAGGCTTTTTAAAGTGGAGCCCATCTTCTGAAATAATGGTATCCTCAAAAAAGTAATAAATGGTAGCTTGATTAGTGATTCGGCGTAGCATGCCCTGGCCTTTCGGCAAACCTGCAAAAGGTACAGGCAAGTAAGAGTAGAAATCTTCAAGGACTTCTTCACCTGCAAGCAAAGGAGATTCTTTAATCACATCTTTTTTCGCACATTCAATACTGACATTGATCTTGCGCATTGCTTCTTCAGGTAACTGATAAAAATCAGATTCCGAGGTAATTGGAACCGATAGTCCAAGCTGAAATTTCAGGGTATTTGCGATAGCATCCGTTAGTTCTTGACGATAAAGAGAAGGCGCAACAAAAGCAGGAATATTCGCACTGAGCTTTTTTGAAAGGTAGACTTTCTCATTTTGCTCAATAGAGGCAATTAGCATGAACATATTTTAGAGTATTTAGGTGAATGTATAGTATTAAGGTAATAAAAATACATGGCCTGAATCCTCCTTCGTTCTACTTTTCTTACCTTTGCACCTTATTTTGAAAATGGAGTTATTGTAATATGCAAAATAAGAAGATCAAATCTGCACTCATTTCTGTCTATACCAAAGATGGTTTGGCACCGATTGCAAAAGCATTGCACCAACTTGGTGTACAAATTTATTCTACAGGTGGTACCCAGAAATTTATCGAAGATCTAAGCATCCCGGTAACGGCTGTCGAATCGCTTACAACATATCCTTCCATTTTGGATGGGCGTGTAAAAACACTGCACCCAAAAGTCTTTGGTGGAATTTTGGCCAGAAGAGAAGCAGATCATTTGCAGCAGCTTGAGAAGTATGAAATTCCTGAAATTGATTTGGTCATTGTTGATTTGTATCCTTTTGAAGATACCGTAGCCTCAACCGATGATGAAAACCAAATTATTGAAAAAATCGATATCGGAGGAATTGCTTTGATCCGTGCAGCCGCTAAAAATTACAAGGATGTAGTTGTCGTACCATCAAGAGAGGAATATGGTATGCTGGCAGATTTGCTGGAAGCGAAGAAAGGAGAGACCGAATTGAGTGATCGCAAAGTATTTGCGAGACGTGCATTTAAAGTATCTTCTCATTATGATACAGCCATTTTTCAGTATTTTGATGCAGAAGAGGAAGAAACTGCTTTCAAACATAGTATTCTGCGATCACAATCTCTTCGCTATGGCGAAAATCCACATCAGGCAGGTACTTTTTATGGCGACTTTGCCGCTATGTTCGACAAGCTCAATGGAAAAGAATTATCCTTCAATAATCTGGTAGATGTAGATGCTGCCGTGAATTTAATGGCAGAGTTTCAAGATGCGGCACCCACTTTTGCCGTACTGAAGCACACCAACTCTTGTGGCGTAGCCAGTCGCCCTACTATTCTGGAAGCCTGGAAAGCTGCTTTGGCAGGTGATAATATTTCTGCTTTTGGAGGCATCCTGATCGCTAATACAACTATTGATTTGGCGACAGCCCAGGAAATAGATAAGATTTTTTATGAGGTGGTCATTGCACCAGACTTCGATGCAGATGCATTAGAATTGCTTTGTAAAAAGAAAAAGCGTATCGTTCTAAAAATCAAAGATTTTTATCGTCATCAAAAGTCATTTAAGAGTCTACTTAATGGTGTGATTGAACAAGATACAGACCTGAAGGTCGAATCGAGAGAAGAATTGAAGCAAGCAACTACTAAAGCACCGAGTGAAGCAGAAATCGCTGACTTATTGTTTGCCAACAAATGTGCAAAGCACTTAAAATCAAATACCATTGTACTGGCGAAGGATCAGCAGTTAGTGGGAATGGGATGTGGGCAGACTTCACGAGTAGATGCATTGAAGCAGGCGATACTAAAAGCAAAGCAATTTGGGTTTGACCTAAATGGTTCCGTAATGGCTTCTGATGCATTCTTCCCGTTTCCGGATTGTGTAGAAATCGCAAATGAGGCAGGAATTACTGCGGTAATACAACCCGGTGGTTCGATTAAAGACCAGGAAAGTATTGATTATTGTGATGCCAATGGAATGTCAATGGTCATGACCGGAACACGTCATTTTAAGCATTAATAAAAGTAGAATTTGTTGACATAAATAAGGTGCTTATCAGCAAAATAGCATTAAATGAATAACCTGGTAATTGATATAGGAAACAATCGCATTAAAGTTGGCGTGTTTAATCAGGCCAATTTGATTGCCAGGGAAGTATTTGATCATGGAGCTGATGAAAAATTTATGATTTGGTTAACCAACCAAAGCGTAGAAAATGTCATCTTATCAACTGTAGGAAAGTCCTTATCTCCGGAATTAGAACAATTTTTGCGGTCAAATCGGAATTTTATCCGCTTGTCGCATACAACGCCCTTGCCAATTCGCAATCAATACAAAACACCAGAAACGCTAGGTAAAGACCGAATCGCAGCTGTTGTAGGTGCTTTTGCGCTATATCCTGACCAACATTGTGTCGTAATTGATGCTGGAACATGCATTACAATGGAAGTTTTACGCAAGGATGGTATCTACCTAGGAGGAAATATTGCTCCCGGTTTGCAGATGCGCTTGAAAGCGATGCATGCATTTACCGAAAGGTTACCTGAAGTAATGCTGACAGACGAAATTACAGCAATTGGCTACAGTACAGAAAGTGCTATGCAAAATGGTGCACAGTGGGGGGCTATACTCGAAGCAGAGGGTTTCGTTGACCAAATGGCAGCCAAATTAGGGGCGGTTAACGTTATTTTAACGGGAGGAGATGCTGATTTTTTTGCAAAAAAAATGAAAAGAAAGATATTTGTGCATCATAATTTAGTCCTAAGTGGGCTTAATAAAATTTTATCCTATAATGTGGAAAATTTGGAGTAGATTCCTAATAATGTTTGGTTTAGTTGGAGGGTTGTTCACCCTGAATGCTCAGGAAAACAATGTGAACATTCAGCCCAAGATCAATTCGCCTTATTCGCGTTTTGGGTTGGGTGATCCGGTAGATCAATTTTTAGCAGGAACGAGTGGCATGGCAGGTTTAAGTGCTGCATTTCGGGATCCTTACCACCTGAACTTATTAAACCCGGCTTCTTTATCTGGTTTGCAGGCCACCGCTTTTGAAGTTGGCCTCTTTGCAAAATATTCAAACCTAGTGAGCCCTTCACAAACGGAAGACATCTGGAGTGGTAACCTCAACTACATGGCTTTAGGCTTCCCACTCAAAAATCCGATTAATAAAGTACTGGATAGAGATCGTTCTCCATGGAGCTTTGGTATGAGTCTTTCACTACAGCCTTATACGATTGTTGGCTACGATGTAGAAACCTCGACCGTAGTAGAAGGTATTGATCAGGTAAGCAGTTTTTTGAAAGGAACAGGAGGAACCTATAAAGTACAGTGGGGAACTTCCGCTAAATACAAAGACCTTTCGGTTGGGGTTAATCTGGGCTATTTGTTTGGTAAAATTACCAATAGTCGTCGTATTGAGTTTGATAGCCTTGACTTTTATTACAATACTGAATTCAGAGATGATATCAGCATTGGTGGGTTTGTCTGGAATGCAGGTGTACAATACATCTACTATTTCAAGAAACCTGGAAGGGATGGTGTAATGGAAAAGACCAGTAAGCGACTGATTGCAGGAGCATATGGTAATTCAACGCTTCCTTTTAGGACCAAATCAGAACGCTATTACAGCCGTACTAATTTTGGCTATGGCGTGCGAGATACAATTCTGTATCAGGATATAGTCGAAGAAAATGGGCAATTACCTACGGAATTAACCATCGGGCTTGCCTATGAGGATGTAAATAAATTCCGTATCGGAATGGAATATTATTATGGTGCATGGAGTGAATATGAGAATGAAGCAAAAGAAGAAATGCTTTCTGATACCTGGAGGTTTCGGGTAGGTGGGGAGTATATTCCGGATTATGCTTCTTACAATTCTTACTTGCGCCGCATGCGTTATAGAGCTGGATTTTCTTATGGACTTGATCCGCGGAGCCTTGGTGGAGAACAACTAAAGACGTATAGTGTTACGTTTGGGTTTGGTTTTCCGATCATTATGCCGCGACAACAAGTATCATTTATTAATTTTGGGGTAGAGGCCGGCCAGTTTGGCCTTGGATCAGAGGTACTCGAAGAAACGTATGTAAAGATGACACTCGGTTTTACACTTAATGATAACACTTGGTTTTTCAAACGCAAATTCAATTAACCATGAAGGTATTACGTAGTTTAGTAATAATCGCATTAGTATCTATTTTGGGTACGCAGTCTGCATTTGCACAATGTCAGACATGGGCAGACTTGTCCAACAAAGATGAAGTGGAGGGTTTTCACTCTGTTTATCGTCAGTTTTTGAAAGATAAAACGGCTGATGACTTGGTAGCTCTCGATCAAGAAAACTTCAAAATCGCTTTTGATGCCTGGAAAAAAGCTTATGAAGCAGCACCTGCTGCTGATGGAAAGCGTGATTGGCACTTCACGGATGGTGCAAAGTTGTACACCGCCATGTTTAAGAAAGAATCAGACGCTGCCAAGAAGGATGAATATGCTCAAAAAGCAATCAGCCTTTACGAAGAAGCAGCAAACTGCCTTGATAACGGTGCTATTACCATGCCTGGTAATAAGGATGAATATATCGGAAATTACCTGTATGGACAGGCTGGGTTCGATATGTTTTACGTCTTTAACAGAAAGTATAGCGAAACGCTTGCTATGTTGCAAAAAGCTTATGACAGAGCTGGTAATGCAACAATCTATACTTTGCTGGAGCCTGCTGCGATCATGTCTGCTTACCTTTTTGATAAGGAGCTAATGACGCAGGAAGAAACAAGAGAAGTATACGTTCGTGTTACGGACATTGCAGATCACAATATTGAGAATAACGAAACTTATGGCGAATACTACGAAAATACGAAGCAGCGTATGGCTGCCGCTTTCGCAAAAGTAGAAGATCGTGTATTTGATTGTGATTACTTTAAGGAAAAGCTGGAGCCACGTTACCGTGAAAACAGTGAAGACCTGGAAGTACTGAAGTATGTTTACCAGAAACTAAAAGGGCAAGGTTGTGATACAACAGATGCTTTATTGTTAGAAGTAAAGGTACAATATGAGACCCTTGCAGCTGAGATTAACAAGCAGTTGGAAGCAGAGCGTCGTGTAAACAATCCATGTTATGACGCAGTACAGCTACAGAAAGAAGGAAACTACGAGGATGCTATGCGTCGTTATCAAGAATGTCTTGATTTGTCGGATGACTCGGAATATGCATTGAAAACAGATGAAGCAAAAGCTCAGATTTACTACTCTATGGCTAACATCCAGTGCTGGCAGTTAGGGCAGTTGAGCTCTGCTCGTTCAAATACCAATCGTGCAGCTTCTATGCGCTCTGGCTGGGGTAAGCCTTACATCCTTTTGGGAGACATTTACTCAAAGATGGGACGTAGTGGTTGTGATGACTGGAATTCGCGTTTGGCAGTTTTGGCTGCAATCGAGAAATATCGCTATGCGAAGTCTATTGATCCAGATGTAACAAGCGATGCCAACAAGCGTATCAATAACCTGTCAGGTGCATTGCCAGATAAGGCAGAAGGCTTTATGCGTAAAGTATCAGAAGGCCAGAAAGTAAAGGTAGGTTGCGGAATTGGCGAAACAGTGACTATACGCTTCAACTAATCGAAGCTAAACATATATTGTAAAAATGCTTAGAGCAACCTGAACAACCGTTCCGGTTGCTCTTTTTATTTATACTTCCATTATTCGTAAAACCTGAATTATTATGAGAGTCCTATCTATATTATTATTAATGGCTATGAGTCTGTTTTTTATGGCTTGTCCTTCCAAAACAGTGGAAGAAGCAGTTACACAGACAGAACCAGAACCAGTTGTAAAAGAGGAAGAACCTGAGGATTTGAGCCCTTGCCCAAAGTTTAGGGATGCTCCCAATCGAGATGAAGCAGAAACCAATTATGTGCTTTATCGGGATTTTTTGAAAGCTAATGATATCAATAAAGCTTTTGAGCTTTGGAAAAAAGTGTATGCAGTTGCTCCAGCTGCAGATGGCCAGCGAAATAGTGTTTATGCAGATGGTATTTATTTCTACGAATATTTTATGTCGCAGGAAAAAGATCCGGTAAAAAGAGAGGCTTATGTAGATCGCATTTTTGAACTCTATGACGAAATCGCGGAATGTTATCCCAATGGGGGCTATTCTGAAGCCATCAAAGCTTTTGATTTGTATTACAAATACAAAGATCGAGCAACAAAAGAAGAAATTTATGCCCTTTTTAAGCAGTCGATTGATAAAGACGGAATGAAGACCAATGACTTCGTGATCAATCCATTTACTTCTTTATTAGTTGAGTTACACAAAGAAGAAAAAGTAAGCACAGAAGAAGCCCAAAAGTATCAGAAAATAATTCGCCAGATCATTGAAAAGGGAATGAAAGATTGTAAAGGAGTGGCTTGCGAAAGATGGGAAATTATCAATAGTTATGCGCCGGTTCAATTAGAGTCTTTTGAGGTAGTAAAAGGATTTTATGATTGTGCTTATTATGTTGACAAGTATTACCCAGATTATGAAGAAAATCCGAAGGACTGTGATGTGATTCGAACAGTTTATAGTCGATTAAACTGGGGAGGCTGCGAAAAGAGTTTGGAAGAGATGAAAACGCTGGTAGCCGTAGGTAATAATTTATGTGTGGACAAATCAGGTGCTGATTCGGCTTATGTTTGTCTTCAGGAAGGAAAATACCAGTGTGCTATTGACGAATTTAAAAAAGAGATAGAAAAGACAGAAGATAACGATCGAAAAGCAAAATATTTATTGCTGATTGCTAAGATTTATAATGCGCATTTGAAAAACTTCCCACGCGCTCGCCAATATGCTTTGGAGGCAGCTGAAAAACGCAGTGGCTGGGGTGAACCTTATATTCTTATTGGTCGTTTATATGCATCTAGCGGCCCACTTTGTGGCCCTGGTCGTGGTTGGGATAGCCAGATAGTAGTTTGGCCTGCGATTGACATGTGGAGCAAAGCAAAACGCATTGACCCAAGTGTTTCGGCGGAAGCCAATAAATGGATTGGCCGATACAGCCAATACATGCCAAAGAAAGAAGATGTATTTATCCGAAACCTTAAGGTAGGAGATAGTTTTCGGGTAGGTTGTTGGATACAAGAGACTACGCGAATCAGAACAGCGGATTAATCAAAAAAAATCCTGTCGGACAATATGCCTGACAGGATTTTTTTATTTGAAGTATTTCATATTCAATCTTGTAACTTCTCACCAAAGCTTAGGTCACCTGCATCGCCTAGTCCAGGTACGATATATGACTTAGCCGTTAGCTCCTCGTCTTCTGCTCCCATCCAAATGTGTGCATTCGGGAACAATCTTTTGACATAAGAAAGGCCATCAGAAGAGGCGATGGCTGTCGCCAAATGCAATTCTTTAGGCTGACCATAGGCTTCGAGTTCTTTTACGGCAATAGCTATAGATGCGCCAGTTGCCAGCATCGGATCGGCCAATATCAGCGTTTTATCGTTTAAGTCTGGACAGGAAACATATTCCAGTTTGATTTCGAAGGTCCCATCTTTGTGATGTTTGCGGTAAGCAGAAATAAAAGCACAGCCTGCGTCATCAAAATAATTGAGCATTCCGGTATGAAGCGGCAATCCTGCTCGTAGTATAGTTGCTAAAACAATATCGTTGGTTGGTAAAGAAACATTAGCTATACCAAGCGGGGTATCGATTTCTTGTACCTGGTAATCAAGGTGTTTACTAATTTCATAGGCCATAACTTCTCCAAGTCGTTCCATGTTGCGGCGGAAGCGCATTCGATCTTGTTGAACATTGGTATCGCGAAGTTGGGCGATAAATTTATTGGCGATAGAATTTTGCTCACTAAGGTTAACAATCATTAGACCAGGTTTTTTCCAAAAATAAAAAATATGAGCAAAGTGGGTTATGATTTTAGTTCTACAGGCAAAATTTTTGTAGTGAGCTAAGTCGATTTAATGGAAAAAAACTAAATTCAGCAACAAAATTTTCATCGTGAATCTGGTTTTATTATACAGCGACCAGATATCTATAGTTAAAATAAACAGTAAACCCATGCAGATAAGATTCTTTCTATTGACGTGCTTCTTTTTTGGCTGGTCGTTCGCGGAAGCGCAAAGAGCTGAAGATTTTTATACACTAACTGATGATGGTGCCTGGTGCTGGTTCTCAGATCCGAGAGCAGTATACCATAAAGATGCTCAGGAGCATACATTTACCGGATTTGTTACCTCAAGCGGTGATATTGTGGTCTCATCAGAGAATCATCAAACAGGTGAAAAAAAATCAAATGTTCTTTATCAGGGCTTGGAAGTGGATGATCATGTCAATCCATCTATTTTGATGTTACCAGATAATCGATTGATGGTCTTTTTTACGAAACATGGTGGAACGATCTACTATACAACTTCCAAAGCGGCAGAAGATATAAGTAGCTTTGAAACAGTTGATTCTTTAGAATTAGGCCCTATGCTTTGTTATACAAATCCGGTCTTATTGAGTGAAGAAAATAATCGGATTTATCTATTCTATAGAGGTGGACATGATTGGAAGCCAACATTTATTACTTCAGATGATTTAGGGAGGAGTTGGTCAGCACCTAAATCTTTTGTGTCAAAAAAGATAAATAACCGTTTTAATCGTCCTTATACCAAGGTGGTTTCGGATGGAAAAGCAAATATTCACTTTGCATTTACGGATGGTCATCCAAGGGAAGAAAATCATAATTCCATTTATTATCTCCGATATAACAAGGGTGTTTTTTATGATATTGAAGGAAATAAGTTGGGCGATACTACCCAATTGCCGATCATACAAGAAACAATTCCAAAAGTGTTCGATGGGCAAGCTAATAATCAAAGAGCTTGGATTTGGGATGTGGCCTTGGATAAAGAGCATAATCCGGTTATGGTGTATTCTACGCTACCGGAAGAAACGCAACATTTTTACTATTACGGAACCTGGGATGGAAAGAAATGGCAAAACAAGCGGCTTTGTGAGGCAGGTAGCGCTTTCCCTCGATTTGACAGACCGAAAGAAATGAGAGATCCCGAACCGCATTATTCGGGTGGAATTGCCTTGGATCATACCAACCCTAGAAAGGTTTATCTATCACGACCTCACAATGACAAGTTTGAGATTGAAGAATGGATAACAAAAGATGGAGGAAAAACTTTTGAACATCAGCCAATCACCAGTGCTTCTCTACACGATAATGTTCGTCCTTTTGTGGTTAGAAATGCACCAGAATCGTTGTCTAATCGAGTGCTTTGGATGCATATCGATGATTATGAGCACTATACCAATTATCATACTCGTATCAAGGGAAATCAATTGGCTAAACGATTTGATGGTGCCATTACCTCAGATAATATTCAGACGGTCATGGGGGCAGTAGCGGATTGGCAGATTGATAACTTTCATCTGGTAAAGCACCATCCGCTCGACTGGACCAATGGTGCTCTGTATGCAGGCATGATGGCTTGGTCGGGTATAGCTTCGGACTCAAAATACACAGATTGGTTGTATGGTATCGGTAGTCGATTTGCATGGCAACCCTTTTTCAGAATGTATCATGCTGATGACATTGTGGTGGGGCAGATGTATCTGGAAATGTATCAACGAAAAACAGCAGAAAAATACCCTTATCGCATTTTGGCACCGACCAAAGCCCGCTTGGATTATGTTGTGGAACACCCCTCGAAAGGCACTTTACTTCTGGATTATGGTGATCCTCAAACCTTAGAGCGTTGGTCGTGGTGTGATGCTTTATTTATGGCTCCTCCGGTATATGTTAAGATGGCTAATATCACGGGTGATGATAAGTATTTAAAGTTTATGGATAAGGAGTTTAAGGCTACCTACGACTTTTTGTACGATCAAGAAGAACATCTTTTTTATCGAGATTATCGTTTTTTTCCGGATAAAAAGAGAGAAGCCAATGGTGAAAAGATTTTTTGGGGACGAGGAAATGGCTGGGTCATGGGTGGTTTGGTGTCGATTTTGAAAGACTTACCGACAGACAGTCCGTACCGTCCTTTTTATGAAGAATTATTTGTAGAAATGGCCGAGAAGGTAGCCCAGTGTCAGGGGACTTCCGGATTTTGGCATGCTAGTATGCTAGACCATGAAAGTTTTCCAAATCCTGAAACTAGTTGTACAGGATTTTATTGTTATGCATTGACTTATGGTGTCAATTCAGGTTTACTTGATCGGTCAAAATTTGAGCCAATCGTAACCAAAGCCTGGAAAGCACTGGTCAGTGCGGTATATGCGGATGGAAAACTGGGGTGGGTACAGCCTATTGGTGAAGACCCTAAAAATGTGACGGCTCAAATGACAGAAGTGTATGGCGTTGGTGCATTTTTACTGGCCGGGTCAGAAATGATCAAACTGGCAAAATAGAGTGAAAAAATACCTGAAATAGATGCTTACGGTTGACGATTTTATTTACCAACAAGAAGCAAAGCAACGCGAACTGCTTTTGTATATGCATCAGTTGTTGACTGATGAGTTTGAATTGCAATGCAAAATCAGGTATAAAATTCCTTTTTACGACCGAAAAACGTGGATTTGCTATCTCAATCCTTTAAAAAATCAAGGGATTGAGTTAGCATTTGTGCGGGGAAATGAATTATCGAATGAGCAGGGATTATTGAGCTCAAAAGGACGCAAACAAGTTTATGGTGTTGAAATCCAGGAAATTGCTGATATACCGTTGGGTTCTTTGAAAGAGGTTTTGCACGAAGCCGTGTTGTTGGATGATACTACGCCTTATGCGTCCAAGCGTTAGTTGCGTGCAAACTTGGGCTATGATGTCGCTTTTGTAGCTGCTCTTTCGAGCAAATATTCGTACACTTCGGTCCAGCCTTTCCAGCCTTCCAGCGGGGCGAAAGAGCTGTTGTGCCACAGGCTAATGAAGGTGCCGCCTACTGCTCTGGTGATATGAATCAGTTGGTCTATTTGGGCCTGTGCCTCATTTGGCGAAAGCCGCAGATAGGTTCGCAGGCTCACATCCATCAATTGGAAAGGATAAATGAGTAAAGGGGTTGGTATATTGGTTTTCAGGTTAAACCAATGGAAAGGAGTGGCTACGCTTGCGCGAAAACCGATGTCATCAGCATAGCCCATAGTAAAGTCTTCACGGATGCCGTTTTTAAGCAGTGCATTGTAAGTGTCCGGAAAGCGAAGTTTGAGGAAGTGTTGTCTGCTCCGGCTCACGGTTTCGTTGGTAAGATATTCTAATCGTTGAATTTCTTTTTTGAGCTGTGTCACTTTCTTATTTGACTGGTAAGAAGGGTGTAAGCCATATTGATTGTTGGCGGCGAGTTGTTGGATGAGGTTCTGATAAGATTTTTTTTGAAAAGGAATATTTCGATCAAAGGGGCCAATATCACCAAGTAAAAAGAAATAGATGGGAGAAAGATGATATTGTTTGTGCCATTGATCGAGTTGTTTGAACACATCATAAGGATCTTTGGCCAAATTACTTTGTACCCGAACACGATCAATAACCATCTTCCATTTTCCTTTAGCTAGTGCTTTAAGTCCGGCACCAAGTTGCCTGTAAAAACCTTTGTGTAGGTAAGACCACGCCATGTCTATGTCGTAAGTGGGAATAAACCGATAAGTTGTGGTTTTGTAATGCCAGTTTGGGTAGTAGGATTTTAGCCATTTGGCGAAAGCCAAAGCCCAAAGATTGACAAGTGGTAGGTGTAGAAAGTCATTTTTTTTGGCCAGGCTTTCCCTTGCGGGAAATCTGTTGTGTGTATCGCGTGGTACATCGAGGTATTCTTCATACCGGCTTAGAAGATAAAAAATAGCACTAAAAAGGTCGAAAGGTAAACCATTCTGGGGTGTTTCAGTCGTAAATAGAGTAGGGAGTTGCTCCCAGCGCCCGATGGAAGGTGTAACAGGATGAATATGCACTTCGTCGAGCAAACCAGTGGAACAAATACCCGGAATAGATTGAAAAAGAGCTGGTTTGGTGTGATATTGTAAACGAGGCCGCTCTTTTTGGCTATTGAAAAAAGCATAGTCATAAGTAAGTTCAAATTCAGCATGAAGGAGTCGTGAAAACAGCTCAGAGAGCACATAGTCTAAACGAGTGCTAGGTTCGGGGCTGTAAATGAGGAGTTTTGTGTTCATGCTAGAGGGAGGCGCTTATTCAATATTCAATTGGTGTCAGTATTTGTGTTGTGATTAACCCCACTAAAATAGTTAAAAAAATGCAATTTTCGGGTGATTTTATGTCTAATAGCGTTGGTAGGAGTTGGCTGTAAAGGCATAAACCGTAAGGAGAAGCGAACAAAAGGACATTTGGCCGTTAATTGATATGATAATTTTACTTATTGTGAGGGCTGTTTTTTATCCATTTTATTTGTTAAATTTATATGAACACAATATATATTTTGTGAAATAGGCCATTTCGAACTTTCGATTTAGCCTTAATCCGTCGTTTCTGATACAAAATCAAAAGAGAAAAGCTGAATTTGGCAGTCTTTCAAAACAATTTCCGCTACTTATCGTATTAAGAATATATACATCGCCATATGAAAAACAGATTTGTACTCATTATTTTCCTGGTACTAAGTATTTGGAGTCTCCAAGCTCAGACGACCCTTCCGGGCGGTCAAAATTACTATGAGGAAGAGAAGAAGGGAATTGTCTATAATAAGGAATTTACAGTAGACCTAAAGCTTCATACGCATGGTTATGCGTTGGGGGTTAATATTGGTAAGCTAAAGACCTATTATTTGACGCAGTTTTATAACATAGAACTAGGAGAAATAAAGCATCCAAAAGAATTTAGACAAAGCTTTGATTTTCAGTCGCCTCAAACGAGTAAAGTTTCCAGAGCATTTGTATTTGGAAAGCAGAATAACTTTTTTGTTTTGCGTGCAGGCTATGGCGAAAAGCGCTATTTTTCAGAAAAGGCAAAGCGTAGAGGATTGGCTGTTGGTATTTCATACGAAGCCGGGCCATCTTTAGGAATTTTGAAGCCTTATTATTTAGAGTTAGTACGATTTGTAGATGGCGATTTTAATCAGTTTGTGATTCGCAGTGAAAAATATTCTGAAGACAATAGAGATACTTTCCTTGATATTACGAGCATTTATGGTTCTTCTGGCTTCTCGAAAGGACTTAGTCAGTTATCATTAATTCCGGGTGGGCACGCGAAAGCGGCGGTTCATTTTGATTGGGGAGCTTTTGATGAATTTGTGAAAGCAATTGAAATTGGAGCTATGGTTGATTTTTATTTTCAGACCGTTCCGATTATGGTGGAATCACCAGAAGTACCTAATGTTGAAAATAGTCCCGTCTTTATCAACTTGTTTATCAATTTACAATTAGGAAAACGTTGGTAATATTTTCGTAAGCATTCCAACATCTTTTGGGTAAAGCTTGTTTAATTGCTACTACGAACGTAGTTTCGTAGACTTATAATGGCACGAAAAGCAGATGCTAAACCTGTTTTTTGTGTAACTTAGTTTGATTCATTTAAACTGATTTGTGATGTTGGAATTACCAATTGTAGATAAGAAAGAGCCTAGAAAGCGTAAGCCGGACTGGTTGCGGGTAAAGCTTCCAATAGGCGAAAACTATAAAAAAGT